>JAYTUF010000116.1:0-2756 GCA_043744755.1 Anatilimnocola sp. | reverse complement strand
AGGTCAGGGGTCGGAGGTCAGGGGTCGGAGGTCAGGAGGTCAGGAAATACAGATTACAAGCTACTGTATTCTACCTACTGACCTTCCGACGTGCTGATCCCCGACTCCCGACTCCTGATTCCTGATTCCCGACCCCTGACTCCGCTCACTTCTTCGGCGGTTGGTTGATGTTGCTGACGAAAGCCTGCACGAGGGCCAGGCCGTCGAGTTTCTCGTTGCCGGCGTGAGGGTGGGCAGCGGACCATTCGAGCGACATCAGGAGCGGGATCATTTCCAGCGGCAGTCCGGTGAGTTCGTGCGCCGTGCGCGCGAGATTCTCGCCGAGGTGCCGCGGCACTTCGACGCGATCAACGCCGATTTGATAGATCCGGGCGCAGCGCTCGGCGGGAGAAGTAACATGATATTCGCGGCACACGAGGGGCCGGTCATGATAAATGCCGCAGCTTTCGTTTTCGAGAAAAGGGCACGCTACCTGTTGGTTGAAATAATTGCGGGCGATGCGGGGAAGGGAAGATTGAACGCCACCGGGCTCGGTATCGATCAGCGACCGATGGCCCAGTGGTTCCCGCGGATCGAACAAGCCCGCGGCTTCCAGCTTGGCAATGCCCACCGCAAACCGCTGCCGGATGACTGCCTGCCGTTCGGGCGGCATGGCCTCCACCACGCGCGCGAGCGCCGCTGCCTCCACGACCGAGATGCCCACCAATTGCCGGCAACACGCTCCGCAACCGGCCTGGCAACTGATCTTCTTCCCCTCTTTCTCGACCTGCTTAAGCGAGACCGCGGTTAGCTCGTTCGTCAGTTGCTGCGCGAAAGGGAGCAGCCCGGCAATGGTTTGCTCGCCGAGCGTGAACAGAATCGGGAAGACGTGCTGCTCGCCATGCACTTCCAAATGAATGTTGGCGGTTTCCCTGCCGGGTTCGGATGGGGCTTCCTCATTGCTCATTGGTAGCTCGCTATCATTTCTTGACACCACTCATTAAATGCTCGCTCGCGGCTTGCCAGGCAAGTTCCTGCAGCAGTTTGATCAGTTCCGGCGTATACGCTTCGTTCTTGCCGCCGCCCAGCACCGCCGGCGCGGGGAGGCCAACCGGGCTTTGGCGATAAGTCACGAACTCCACCGCATTCTGCCAACTCGCTCGCCCCAGAGCAAACGCTATGGCCGAAAATGCTCAACGAACCGGCGGTCGAGATCAGGCAGGCGGCGGCGCAAGCGGACGCTTAACAGTTCCGTCTCGCGGCCGGCCTGCTGTTCGGCGAGATAGTTCACTAGTTCGTCATGCGCCTCGCGAGGGCCGTGCAGCAGTAAGTGGACCCAGGCAAATGAGTCGCGATACTCGTCGCGCCCCAAGTCATTAAAATCGGCGATCGCTTCCAGCGTTTCGAGCGCCGGCGGTGGTCCGGCCCTCAGTTGCCGTCGCAGCTCGGCCAGATGCGGGTTATTCGACGAACGATCATTACGGTGTACTTCAAAATATTCAGCCAGTCCTTCATCGAGCCACAGCGGCAAGTCGCTCATTACCGAATGCAACACCGCGTGCGTGCATTCGTGCCGGACGTCAATCTCGAACTCATCCCCCTTATACGCAAACACCATCCCCGGCCCCTTCGACTTGATAAACAGGGCTCGCCGATAGGGTATCCGGGGAAAGTGCAGCTTGAGATAGGCCTGATAGGTTTCCTTGTCGTGAAACAGAAACAGATGCACCGGCTCGCGGGCAGGAGGCAGGCCGAGGATTTCCGCAACGTCGCGGGCGAGATCGCCCAGTTGTGCCAGCAGCAATTCATCGCGGCCGAAGGGGAAATCGGCATGGCAGGAGAAAATGCCGACGGTCTTTTCCGCGGGCCAGCGGCCGGTACGATTATCTTGCGCAATACTCGAAGACGTACAGCAGGCAAACAGCGCTGAAGTGATTAGGCAACCGAGTTTGCGGCGTGATAGCATCGCGCGAAAGTGCCCATGTTGCCGGCCAAGTTCACTAATCAAAAGGGGCCGGAGTCTAGCGAGCCCAGCCCTCAGCCGTCAAGGCGGTTTTCGCGGGGCGATTGTCGCACTAGAATGACGCCTGCCGTTCCAACACCGCTTCCTTTACCCGTCAGTTGCTCATGCCCGCGAAAAATCGAATCTTGATCGCCGACGATAACCAGGCCAACCGCGAGTTGCTGGAGGCCTATCTGGCGGCATCGAATTGCGACACCGAGATCGCCGTCGATGGGCAAGATACGCTGGCCAAGGTCAAGTCGTTTCAGCCAGACCTGATTCTGCTCGACGTGATGATGCCGAAGCTAAATGGCTTTGAGGTCTGCCAGAAGTTGCGCACAGATCCTGCGACCAAGAAGATCATGATCCTGATGGTCACTGCGTTAAACGAAGCGGGCGACATCGAGCGGGCGGTGAAGGCTGGTACCGATGACTTTGTCTCCAAGCCCGTCAACAAAGTCGAACTGCTCAAGCGCGTGCAATTCATGCTCAAGCATAAGGATGTGGTGGACGAACTCGAACGACTGCGGCAGTATATCGACGAGATGGAAAACCGCGATCCGGGGAAGCCGTAATTGATAGTCGTCATTCGCTCCGCGAAAGAACGTTCTTTCGCGGAGCGAAAGACGACACACAACATGCTCCCACCTATCACCAGCTTGCAGAACCCGCGCATCAAACAGGCGATCCGCTTGCGCGATCGCCAGGGGCGGGACGATCAGCGGCGGATCATCATTGATGGCCGCCGCGAGATCGAGCGAGCGCTGGCGGCGGG
>JAYTUF010000115.1:0-10763 GCA_043744755.1 Anatilimnocola sp. | reverse complement strand
GCCGCGGGTCTTGATCGGCGGTCAGGTCGAGCGTTTTATCGCCCAGGCCCGTTGGCTTGACTTGCTGTCCCGTTTTCGGGTTGCTGGTCTGGGCCAGGCCGCGGCGGTGGAAGATTCGCTCTTCGTTTTGAATCATCCCCTTCTTGCGGCCGACCTGCGAGAAGAACGCCGCAAAACCGTAGTAGTCTTGCTGGCTCCATTTCTCGAACGGATGGTGATGGCAGCGGGCACATTGAATTCGCAGACCGAGGAACAACTGGGCCGTGTCTTCGACCTGAGCCGATTGATCCTTCACTTCGCGATACCAGCCCACCGGAGGATTCTTGCCCACTTCGCCCGAAGCCGTAACGACTTCGCGGACGAATTGATCGTAGGGTTTGTTCTCGTTCAGGCTCGTCCGAATCCAATCGTGGAACGCGAACGTGGCGGGCTTTTCAATATCCATCCGCCGCTTGTTGCGGAGGATCGCGCCCCACTTGTTGGCGAAGTAATCGGCGTAATCGCCACTTTCTAGCAGTCGATTGACTAGGTTATCGCGCTTGTTGGGATCTTGATCGGCGAGGAACTGTTCGACTTCTTCCAACGCGGGCAAGCGGCCGGTGAGATCGACCGAGACGCGACGGAGGAACATCGCGTCATCGCAGACCTTGGACGACGGCAGGCCGAGGGCTTTCAGTTTCTTCTGCACCGTTTCGTCGACAAAATTGCGAGCCTTGGGCAGATCATTGACGGCAACACCCAGCGGCACCGTAGCGCGATAGACGCCCACGTGCCCCTGATAGCGGGCCATCACGGCCACGCTGCCGGTGAGTTGGCCGGTCGTCACCAGGCCGGTGACGCTGACTTCGCCCATTTCGGTGTCGTTGGAATCGAACTGCGTGGTGCGGGTGACGTCCTCGCTCGTGCCATCGCTGTAGTGAGCGACAACCACGATCTGTTGATTGGTTTCGCGCTCCATCAGCCGTTCGATGGGGAGCACTTCGATATGCGTGACGCTCGGGTCAGTGGCCTGACCATAGGGCATGCCCTGTTCAACCCAGCGCTTCATGACGCGATAAGCGGGTGAATCGAATTCAATCCGCTGACCACCACCGTGCGGCAACCGCGCGCTGGCCTTGAGCAGCAACAGGCTTTGATCGGGGGCGGCGGGGAATATCCGGCGGCCGCGACCTTCTTTCACCAGGTACTCATAATCTTCTTTGGGTTCGAAGCCCAGCAAGGACAAACGGAAGCCGTTCTGGCCGCCGCTTTTGCCGTGGCAACCACCGCCGTTGCAACTGTACTTGGTGAAGACCGGCGTGATCTGATTCGCGAAGTTAATCGGCAAATCGTGCACCAAATTGGTGACCTTGAACTTCAGCAAGGACTCAATGCCGGCCGCGGCGACGATCTTGATCGTCGCTTCGCCTTCAGCCACCGGAGTGACGTAGCCCGTCGAATCGACAACCACGATTCCCGCCGGCGCGGCTTCGTATGTGGCCTTGTTCGAGAGGTCGCGGGTTTGACCCGTCGAGAACATGCCGGTCACAACAATTTGCTGTGCGGAATCGCGCCCGGAAAGTTGCACCAGGCCATCCTTCAGTCGGCCCGTTTCGACTTGAATCGCGGTCAATTGACCTGGATCTCCCAGACCGGGGGCCTTCGGTTTGGCGGGAAGATCGGCAGCAAACAAAAATCCAACAGGGGCGAGCAAGGCAGCCAGGAGGAGGGCTGCAGGTGGGAGTGCTCTAGGCATGGTGTGTCCTTCCAGTTATAGGCGGGAGCGATCTTCTCCATAGCCACGCAGTAGTGGAACCTTCTCCGCGATTATGCCGCTTGCCGAAGAGAATTGCAAGCAAACGTCAACCAATGTTGATGGATTTTGGGCGATCGGGGAGTAGGGATTGTAATAGTTCTGCCGTGGCGGTGATTGCGGCGGGATGAATCTCGTGTTGGCCGGCGAATTCGAGGTACTTGGAGTTGTTGCCCGCCGCGCTAAACAAGTCGCGAAGTGCCTGGCCCTGCGAGATGTGCAGGATGGGATCGCGGCGACCATGTGACTGCAAGATTTTGGTCTTCGCCAGGTTAGCGGCTCGAACTTTCCATTCCGGTTCACAGAGCAAAGCGCCACTATAGATGACTAACCCCGCCGGTGGCTCAGGCAGCGCGAGGGCGGCATCGGTGGCCACCATCGCGCCTTGCGAAAACCCGCCGAGGACGATTTGCTGGGCTGAGAGCTGCCATTCTTGCTGAACTTCGCTCACGAGCCGGCAGACACTCGCGGTCGCTGCGGTCATGCCGCTAGGCCGGTCGCGGCGGAAGGCGTGCAATGTTTCTAGCGACGGATTGTTCAGCAGTCGATCGAGATCGATCCACCACCAGGCCCGACCACCAGGCATGCCGCGGTCATCGAGCGAGAGAATGGCGGCGGGGAATATCAGCGCGATTTCTTTCGCCCGCGGTCCGCACATTTGCAACAGCGGCTCGGCGAGGCCAACCAGGTCTTCGCCCGAGGCGCCGAAGCCGTGGCATAAGACAAAGGCCAATTGCGGTGGTTGGACAGGGTCGCGCACGACGACGCAATCCAACCCGCCGTATTGAGCTTCCACAACAATCATGCCGGCCCTGCCGTTTCATCCGCCGGTGGCAAGATCGGTTCGGTGGCAATCACCTGCAGAGTTTCCACTGCGGCGACCGTAATCACATCGACCTGCGTCACTTCCACCAACACTTCGCGCGGCGGCGGAGCCACCCGCGGCACCAGCCGCCGCGGCCCATCGCCAACCAGCCTCATTCCGATAGGCGGATTCGTATTGTTCTTGCCGCAGCGACAAAACTGCGTCGTGATGCTGCCATCCGTCCGCTGCTTGTGGCCGCACACCGGGCATTCCCAGATGCGGCGGAGATCGTATTTCAGACGCTCGAAGGGACCTTTCATGGGACGTGGCTTTCTTGGTGTTTCATGACCTTCGCGGGGAGTTCAATCCCAAATCGCTAACCGAACAGCCGCAGGTTACGGTCAGCTTGGCTGTGATTCTTATACGTTGGCCAGTCCGGCGAATACTCCGTAGCTTGATTACCCCAAACTTGCCACTTTGCGTTGAATTTGCCACGCGCAAAGAGTTCCAAATACGGACCGGGACTGCACGCCTCGATGATCTCGTACAGTTCATCCGGCTTACGAGAATGTTCGCGTTTTTTTGTTCTGATGATGTTTACTTGACGCCTCCCGGCATCACCGGTCCGTAATTTCCCGCGAATCCCAAACAGGATTAGCTCCGTCGTGTTGCGGAAGTAAAAGCCTACGCCGCGTCCGTCCGGTCCCCCGTCCTTACGAATCTTGTGCCACACGACATTGGTCTTGTACGTAAAGCCCCAGGCCTCCATCACCTCCAAGCCTTCCTTTAACAGTGCGTTTGGAACCCACAGGTAAAGGTGACTTTGACTATTGGACGCCACGGCCACGGGGATTTCCTTGATCTGATTCAAAGTCAGCGTGGCGTATCGATTCAGGCGCTTGTGTTCAGGCGCCATCTTCCCCGTGCGATTCGCAAACTGCCAAGGGGGATCGGCGAGAATTGTTCCGCAGTTAAGTCCCGAGCAACTGAGCGCGAATTCCTGGGCAACCGTTGATGGACAATCCATTAGCAATTCTCGTCGTAAAGTTTCTTCGTGATTCCAAACGCCAAAATCGGGCATCCGGAACCTCCGCCACCTTCGATTCTCGGGAGCAGCTTGGACATGTGCGTCGTCGATGCTCCGAAGGAAGAGCCTCGCCCCAGGGCGTCGAAAATCTCTTGAAGTTCGTCGCAGCGCGTAATGATAACGCCTACGCTGATGGCCCGTAAGTCAAAGAGCAGGCGAAAGTTATTCAGGTCGCGATCGAAGAAGGGATCTTTGTTGTTCCATTCGATTTCCAGTGCGACTCGATTTTTGTAGCAATCCACGCGATGAGTCGGTGAGTCCATGACCTTGTCGTCAACCTTGACCGACGTGGCGAACTCCTTCTCGCTCCATCCTCGGTCGTACAAGAACTCATCAATGGCCGCTGCGACCTTCGACTTGCGTCCGCCACCCACGTTAATCCAGCTCTTGCAAACACGAAAATTCGCAAGCAAGGCGAGAATATCGGTCCATTCGTCGGCAAAATCACTGCTGAGAATCGCAATCGCGTGTTTCCACTCGTGAATCTCGTAGTTATCCACGACGAATTTCGGTAGCGGTACATTTGTCATGAGAAATGAAGTCCGTCGCGTTTATTTCGCCCGAGACCTAGGGGATCCCAAATGAACCATGACCGCCCCAACCGCTGCCACCACCGCTGCCATCCCCAGCAGCGTTGCCGGCAAGTGCGTCACATTCTCCGGGTTCCAGCCCCATTGGCGGACGAAGCTCCATTGCTGGATTTCTTCTTTGTAACGACTCATGGTCATCAGCAAACCGTTGTGCGTGACGTGCAGAATCATGCCAGGCCAGACACTGCGGGTTCGCCAGCAGATCCAACCGAGGAGGATGCCGAGCAGCGTGCTGGTGAAGACTCGCTCCAAAATCGCGAGACCGCCGACGGAGATGTGGAACACGCCGAAGATGGCTGCTGAGAGCAAGATCGCGCCCCAATAGGGGAGTTTTTGTTGCAGCGCGGTTTGCAGATAGCCGCGGAAAAATATTTCTTCGCAAATGGCCGGCGCGATCGCGACCGAAAGAAGAATGACTCCAAACGGTACTTGCGCCAGCTTCTCGGTGTGGTCGGCAAAACGAGAAACGAGCTCGGCCATCTGCTCGGGACTGAGCGTTGATAGTCCAAGCTGCTGAGCGAGCACGATGATCTCATGCGCGAAGGGCCAGATACTCAGCCCGAACAGCAGCCCGCCAATGCAGGCCAGCGGCGACGGGACTCGCAGTTGTAGCGCGGTGGAGTATTGCCGATTCGTCCAAAAGGTAAGCAAAAGCGGGATGATGAGAAAGACGAAGACCGTACCGGCTGCCGCCCCTAACAATTGCGTTTGCAGCGTCGATTGTTGCATTTGTCCGACAATGCCCGTAGCCAGAAAGTAACAAGGATAAAGAATCGCAATCGCCGTCGCGCCTTGCGCGAGCGTGGCCGTAGGCTGCGGCTCCGCGGGACGACGCAGCAGTTCCGACCAACTCCCTTGGCTGCCATACAGCACCGCGTCGCTGCCAAAAATCTTCGCGGCGAAAGCGAGCGCGGCGAGTGCATAGAGGGCCGTCGTAATCACCGCCGTCGCTGCCGCAATGGGATCCGCCCGGTTCTGTAATAAGTCGCGCGAAAGGAGCACGATATTTGCCAGCGGCGTGATCGCCAGGAAGCCTTCAAGCTTCAAACCTGGCAATAAACTTAGAAAACCAGGTGCGAGCGCGAGCAGCACCAGCGGAATGAGATAGGCTTGTGCTTCCTTAAAGCTGCGGGCGAAGCTGGTAACCGTGAGCATCACCGCCGAGAAGAAGGCGGCGAACAACAGCAGCAGCCCGAGCACCGCGAAGACCGTGCTGATCGGCAGGCCCTGCGGACCGAGCAGCACCTGCCCCAAGCCGCTGGCTTGCAGCGTGATCGTCATGGCGGTGAGGTTGATGACCGCGGTGAGCAAAGCCACGCTCAGCACGGCCAGATACTTGGCGATCAACAATCCCAATCGCGGCACTGGCGCTGCCATCAGGGCTTCGAGCGTGCCCCGCTCCCGTTCGCCGGCCGTCAAGTCGATGGCGGGATAGACGGCGCCGGTCATGGTCATCAGGATCAAAATCAGCGGAATGAGCGAAGCGATCTGAATCGTTTCGTCGCGCGTTTCGATGGGCTTGAGCGTGGCTGTGAGCCGCGGCCGGTCGTCGCCGCCGAGTTCTTTCAGTTGCCGAAAGAGCAGGGCTTCGTTGGCCGCGCGTAGTCGGCGGTCGATGAACTTTGAGAGTTCGAGGGCGTAGGAACTCTTCGGTCGATAGATCAGCTCCAGGCTGAGTCGGCCTTCGTCTACTTCATCAGGCTGATTCACGAGCACAATCACATCCGAATCGCCCTGCTCGATCAGCTTGCGAAGATTATTGAGATTGTCGTCAAACTGCGGCGCGATGCGGTTGAGCGTCGGTTCCGGAATCGCGGGTTGCATCAGCGTGCCAGGATTCGGGAGCGTGCCCGGAGATTTCGCGCCCTCGTCCGGATTTCCCGACTTCAGTTCACCCCGCTTGCGCAGCCAATCTTCACCGAGTTGCAACACCGCCATCACCCTGGCGAAATCTTCTTCGTTGCGGACGGCGACGTTCCAAGGCATCGGCGGACCCGTGGGCGCGCTAATGAGCATGAACTGCTTAAACACGACGCTGAGCAGCGGATACAGCAGCAGCGGCATCACGACCAGCGTGACGATGGTTCGCCGATCGCGGAATGTCTCGCGCATTTCTTTCCGCGTCAGCCGCACCACGCGCGTGACCCACGATTGCCGCTTTGGTTCAGAAGCCTTTGGTTCGGCAGTTGGGGCCATTCAGATCGTCGCCTCCTGTAATTCGGCCGCGGAAAGTCCCTTCAGGAACATCTCCGTCAAGGTTTGGCATTGCGTGCGAGCTTGCAGTTCGGCGAGTGTACCCTCGTGCATCAGGCGTCCTTTGTGCAGCAGGCCAAAGCGGTCGCATTGGCGTTCGGCTTCGTCCAGGCGATGCGTGCTAACGATGACTGCCTTACCCAAGTTGCGGGCGGCGGCGATGAAATCAAAAATCACTTTACTCCCCAGCACATCCAGACCGCGAGTCGGCTCATCCAGCAGCAGCACCGGCGGATCATGCATCAGGGCGCGAGCCAGGTTCACGCGCTGCTTCTGCCCCGTGCTGAGCGTCGAACTGCGGCGGTCGAGGAAGTCGGTCAGATCGAAGAGCTTCGTCAGTTTCTCTAAGTTCCGGGCGGCGGTTTCATCCGGCACCCCATAAAGATCTGCAAAGAACAGCAGTAACTCTCGCGGCGAGAGCCATTGATACAAACCGGCGCTGGTGCTCACCAGGCCGATGCGGGCTTTCACCGCATCGGGCGCTTCGACCGAGCGAAAGCCATCGACTTCGGCGTAGCCACTGGTGGGGAGGAGCAAACCGAGAATTATCCGCAGCGTGGTCGTCTTGCCGGCACCGTTCTCGCCCAACAGGCCATAGACTTCCCCCCGCGGCACGGCCAGCGTGAGCCGATCGACCGCGAGGACATCTCGCCCAGGATTTGGGAAGGCTTTAGTTAGTTCGTGAACTGTTATCATTACGGGAAGTTCGTTTCCAACGGCTTCAAGTCGCACAGGCGGCGCGGTTCAAGTAGGCACATAACACGGCGCTATTATCTGCCTCACCCCAGCCGAGGGCGATGGCCCGTTGCAGGATTTCTTCATGAGCGTTGGTGAGTGGCACGTCGGCGCCATGGCGGGCAGCGAGCGCGCGAATCAAGCCGACGTCCTTGTGATGCTGCGCCAGCCTCGCCTGCGGCGTGAAGTCACCGGCGAGCATCTTCGGCC
The DNA here is from genome assembly GCA_043744755.1 of Anatilimnocola sp. Classification (GTDB taxonomy): domain Bacteria; phylum Planctomycetota; class Planctomycetia; order Pirellulales; family Pirellulaceae; genus Anatilimnocola. The sequence continues at coordinate 3,291 of JAYTUF010000115.1, read as the reverse complement.
CTTTCGTATCCATGCACGTGGCATACGCGGGACTGGCGCGCAGAATTTGGAGAGCAGTCGCCGGCTCGATCTGGCAAGCTTGAGCTAGTGACAGTGCTTCCGCGAGCACCGCGCGTTGCAGGCCAATGGCCAGATTCAGCACTAGCTTCATCCGCGCGCCCGAGCCTACCGGGCCGACGTGAAACCATTGCTTGCCCCAACTGTCCAGCAAGTCGCTGGCTGCGGTGATATGCGCGCGATCACCACCAGCCATCACGATCGCAGTTCCGTCGCGCACCTGCTGACTCGATCCGCCGACCGTCGCATCGATGTAGCCAATGTTCTGCACCGCTAAGCGTTTCGCGAGCGATGTTGTTGCTTCAGGATCGCCCGTCGTTGCATCAATGAGCAGTGTTTCCGCAGATAAACCCGGCAGCAGTTGCTCGACAACCTGACCAACGACACTGCTATCCGGCAAACAGAGAACAATGGTGCGCTGCATCGCAATTTGATCCAGCGAATCAGCCGCCCGACCACCGCGGGCCACATGCTCCGCCACTCGCTTCGCTGCCAAGTCATAGCCCACAACGTCATAGCCGACCGTCAACATCCGCTCCGCCAGGGCAGACCCCAACAGCCCAAGGCCGATCATTCCAATTGGTTGCGGCCGCTGCATTCGTGTATCCTTGAAGACTTCCTCGCTAACGCGTCGGGCTACCTTGGCTCCCCCTCGCCCCATCTCCCACTCTCCCCCTCTGCCTTCCCCCGTGGCTCAGTATCTTACGGTCTTTGCGATCCTACTGGCCAGCAGCGTCATCCAAGGGGCGGTCGGCTTTGCTGGGGGCCTGTTCGCGATTCCGTTGCTGGTGATGATGGGCTTGTCGCTGCCCGAAGCGGTATCCATCAACATGGTAGCGTCAACTGTGCAGAATGCGCTCGGCGCGTGGCGGCTGCGGCGGGAGATCGATTTTCGCGTGGCTTTTCGTCCGACGCTGCTGCGATTCCTCACGCTGCCGCTGGGTGTCTGGACGCTGTCGCTGATTGGCGCGAGCGACAAGGACCTGGCGTCACAGATTGTCGGCTGCATCATTCTTTGCATCCTCGCGCTGCAATGGCTCTTGAGTGTGCCGCCGCAAGATCGGTTGCACTGGGGCTGGGAGATTCTCGCCTTTAGCTGCGGCGGGTTTTTGCTGGGCCTGTGCGGCATGGGCGGGCCGGTGATGGTGCTGTGGGTGATGGCCCATCGGTGGCCAATCACGCGGGCTAAAGCGTTCCTCTATTATCTGTTCGCCACCGGCATGATCCCGCAAGCGATCCTGCTCTGGCTTTTCTTCGGTCCACAGATTTTCGTCGCCCTCTGGCTGGGCGTGCTCGGCACGCCAGCGCTCGTGATCGGCATGCTCCTCGGCCTGCGAATCGGCACACTGTTGACTGATCATGTTGTTCGCCGACTGACGATTGGGATTTTAGTTTTGATTGCGCTGAGTTCGATTGCAATGCCCTTTTTCAAAGCTTAGATATTTGCAGAGTTTTCAATTCGGAGCCATTGGGCTGACTGCTCGACTGTTGCAGCCGATCCCGAAGGGATCGCAGTGATTGCGTTGCTGCGATTCCTCCGGGATAGAGGTAATTGCGACATTTTGCCCCGGGTATCGGCTGACGCCTCAACCCGGGGCCAACGGCTGTGAACCCTGCGGGTTCAAGACCTATGCCGAAGTTGTCCCAAAACATCCGTCGTTTGCGCAGAACGAGTAGGATGTGGGAATGCAATTTTCACTTCGTACGCTGTTATTCGTCACGCTCCTCGCTGGGCCGCTCTCCGCGCTGGCCTGGCGAACGTGGACTGACTACCGCGCGCGGCTTGCCGAAATTGAAGCGGCGAATGCGAGTCCTTCCGTGCAATGGCAAAGCGCCTTATTAATTAGTGGTCAGGTTACAATTGAATCGGTCGCCGAGCGAGAAATCTGGGAAGAGCAGAGGGCAAAAATTCATTGGGAAAGCTTTCCTGAAAGCCAACCGAGTTCGCGGTGAGCAGTCATCTGAGCTGGCAAAAATGCCGGCTTTGCACAAAATTCTTCGCTTTCATGCGTTGACAGGCGGGGGGGACTAAAGAACAATTTACGGTTTGCGAGACGCCGCTCCCTATCAGCCAGCCTGATGGGTCGCGGCGTTTAGCCGTTTCTGAACCGCTTGTTTCGTCCGCGGTGGGAGCTGCCTGAGTTGGAAGACGCCATTCATAAAGCCGACGTGCTGATCGAGGCCCTCGGTTGGATTCGCCGATTCCGCGACAAGATCACCGTGATCAAACTCGGCGGCAGCATCATGGAGCAGGAAAACAGCCTGCGGCACGTGCTGCTCGACATCGTCTTCATGGAGACCGTGGGCATGCGGCCCGTTGTCGTGCATGGCGGTGGGGCTGCGATCGACCGGGCTATGGATGCCGCGGGATTGATCCCGAAAAAGATCAAGGGCCGGCGCTATACCGACGACGATACCCTCAAGATCGTCGAACAGGTGCTCGCCGGCGAAATCAATGAAGGCATCGCCCGCCAAATTGAAGAACTGGGCGGCCGCGCGATGAATCTCAATTTCAAAACGACGAACGTGCTGTTCGGCGAAAAGATGACGCTGCCGGGCGATGATGGCGAGCCGATTGATCTCGGACATGTCGGCCGCGTGACTCGCGTCGACCGCAACGTGATCGAAAACTTGTGCTACGCCGGGCAAGTGCCCGTCATTCCTTCGATGGCCCTGGCTGCCAATGGCGGCAAGCTGAACGTGAATGCCGATACGGCGGCCACCGCGGTGGCCCAAGCACTCGGGGCCGAGAAGCTGATCTATATGAGCGATGTGAACGGCGTGCGGCGGGACAAGAATGACCCAACGTCGATCATTCATTCGCTCACCGATGTCGAAGCGCGCGAACTAATCCGCACGGGTGTTGTCGATGCTGGCATGATTCCGAAGGTGGAAGCCTGCCTGGAAACGCTCGACCGCGGCGTGCGGAAGGTTCACATCATTGATGGTCGGATTCGGCATTCGCTACTGCTGGAAATTTATACGACGTCGGGCGTGGGGACAGAAATGATGAAGGCGAGCTAGGTGTATTTGAATTGCATTTGTATGTGTATTAGTTCCCTCTCCCCGGTACGCCGGGGAGAGGGTTAGGGTGAGGGGCTGGGCAGCGCGTGTACCCAATTCAGCCCCTCACCCCGGCCCTGGACTGATAGAAAGTTGCCCTGAATTGGCGGATTGGGCTTATCAGAGGAGAGAAAATCTGTTGCGCTCCTTCGGTGTGTGTAAAGGAAATCC
>JAYTUF010000114.1:0-10794 GCA_043744755.1 Anatilimnocola sp. | reverse complement strand
CGCGGAGCGAAAGGCGACGATCACTCCACGCCCACTTGCGGGCAGAATTTAAGCATCAGGCAGTCGCTGCACAGCGGCTTGCGGGCTTTGCAAATGCGGCGGCCGTGGTGGATTAGGCGATGGGAGAAATCGATCCACTCGCTCTTGGGCAGCAGCGGCATCAGATCTTTTTCAATCTTTACGGCGTCTTGATGGGTGGTTAAACCCAGGCGATTGGTCAGCCGGGTGACGTGCGTATCGACTACCACGCCGGACGGAATGCGAAACGAAGTCCCCAACACGACGTTCGCCGTCTTGCGACCAACGCCCGGCAACTGCACCAGTTCTTCCAGCGTCCGCGGCACTTCGCCGCTGTGCCGCTCGACGAGTTGCTCGCAGCAGCCGTGGATGTTCTTGGCCTTCATCCGAAAGAAGCCGGTGCTTAGGATGGCCTTTTCTAACTTCGCGATCGGCAGCTCGGCCAAGGCTTGCGGCGTGGACCATTTCGCGAAGAGGTCCTTGGTGACAATGTTCACTCGCTCGTCGGTACACTGGGCGGATAGGATCGTCGCGATCAGCAGTTGAAAGGGGCTATCGTGTACGAGCGCGCACTCGGCATCGGCGTAGCCCGCTTTCAAGGCTTTAACGATCTTGGCAGCCTGGCGTTTGGTTTGGGCGAGGGCGGGCATGGGGGACCAAAGTTTTGAGTTCTGAGTTTTGAGTTCTGAGACAAGAAGGAGCCAGGATTTCTGAAGGAACACGGACGGTTTCTTTGTCCTGTCTCAAAACTCAGAACACAAAACTCCAAACTTGCCTTCTCAGTTGACCATCGTAACGTAAAAGCGGTAGAGTAAGGGCAGGACGAATCAGGGCTTTCGTCCGTGGGAGGGCTGCAAAGATGATTGCGATGCAATGGCAGACTAAACTAGCGGCCGCGGTGGCAATGGTTGGCGTGCTGCAACTCACGAGCGTTGTCCAACCGGCGAGCGCTCAACAGGTGAACTTGAGTGGTCCACTCAATAACGTAGGGCACGGCTTTTACGAGAACATTGGCACGCACTGGGGCCTGAGCGGACCGGGTTGGTTCTTCAACTTCGGCGGAGCTGGGCCGGGGCCCGCGCCGGCGTTCGGCGGCTTTGATCCCAATGCCGGGGCAAACTTCGGGGCCGGCTTTCGCGCGGGCAACACCAGTGGCTTCTTCAATCTGAATGCCGGCCAAGGGGCCAATTCAACCTTCGTCTCGCAAACGCCGAATGTGACCATTCCCAACGGCGGCAACGGTTTCTTTTTCGACGGCTCCTTTCGTCCGTTTGTCACATCAGTCATTCCCGTCGTCGGCGATCGATCCGATCCCAGTCCGCTCCGCGAGAAATTGCGACGGCTCAAAGCGGGCGTTGAAAATGTGTCGTCGTCGGGAAGCGAGAATTCGGCTAGCGACCCAGCGGTCGGAGGCGGCGGCAGCGGGCGAGCCAGCACTGCCGAGCGTGGCGCCTTGAGCGTGGCAGCGATCAAAGCCCAGGCCGCGGCCGAGACAAATGAAGCCGATGTAGAACTCGCCACGATTCTGGAAAAAGCCAAAGGGGCCGAGGCGGCGGGCAAACCCAGCGTCGCCCGCGTCTATTATCAGATGGCCGCCCGCCGCACGCGCGGCGATCAGCATCGCGAGATTTTGACGCACCTGGAAACTCTGCCCAAGTAACGCTTTCCCCGTAAATACAGCCTGCCGCGAGTCTACTTACATGCATCCGTGGACGCTGCGGTTTTTGGCGTGGGCCTGCGTCGTGATCGCAGCCTGTTGCCCGCGGTCAATCAGTGCCCAGGGCAAAGATCCTGTGTTTCCGTCGGTTGGGGCTGCCATCGAAGCGCTGGGCGCCGACGAATTCGATACCCGGCAACGAGCCAGCGAATTTCTCTGGCGGGCCGGGAATAATGCGCTTCCAGCTCTGGAACAAGCGGCGAAAACGACCGACCCCGAAGTCCGCCTGCGAGCCACGCTTGTTCTCCGCAAAGTGCGGCTCGGAATCACCCCCGACACGCCGCCCGCGTTGCAAGCGCTCATCTCGCAGTTTTATGACGGCGACCGCAATACCCGGCAGCGGGTCATCAACGAGTTGCGACAGCAGGCGGCGTTCAAAACCCTCTTCGCCCTGCTGCAGACCGAAACCGACAAGACCAGCCGGCAGTTGTTTTTCAGCACTTTGCAAGCCGATGTGCAACGCCTCGCGCCGCAAATGGTGGCCGGCGGCGATTGGTCGCTGCTCGAGCAATGGCTGGACTTGGGCAAAGCCACCGATGCGGGCCGTGCGCCCTTCGCCGCCTATGCGTTGCTGCGCGGCAAGTTGCCGGAGGAACTGACCAAGGCTCAAGCAGAACTCGCAAAAAACAAAGCCGATCCGGGCGCGGCGCTGCTCGTTGCAACCTTGTTGCGAGCCGGCGGCGAGCGCGCGAAGGCGCTCAAAATTGCCGCGTCCGTCAATGCGCCAGCGACGTTGTTATTGCAAGGCCTGAGCCGCGAGCAAAGCGATTGGCCTCGGCTGCTTGGTTTTTATGCGGAGAAGGGCGCCAATCCATCGGCGGAGTTGCATCGCCTGGCCACCCGCGGCCTGGTCTATCGAATGATGGGCGATGCGAAACAGGCCGACAATGCCTTCCAGCAGTTGATTGCCCAGGCGCCCAGCGCTGATGTTTGGTTCGCGAGCAAGGCGCTGCTCCTCAATGATCGCCCGCAGGAGGCGCTCGAATTACTGCGCCCCGGTTTGCGGCCGATGGCTTTTGAACTGCTCATGCAGCGGCAAGACCATGCGGCAGCGCTGGAACTCGCCGGCATCAAGGACGATACCAAATTCGATGCCGCCTGGCTCAACACGCTCACGGGTCAACAGGCGGTCCGCACCAGCCGCACCGTGGATCGTCTTGCCTTCGCGGTCAACATCGCCGGGGAACTGCGATTGCTCGGCAAGCAGAAGCAATTTGACGAACTGCATGCGCTCCTCATAACAACCGCCACGACCGACGATTCGCGGGGCGTCTACTGGCAGCAAATTGCCCGGCTCGAGCGACAGCCCGGTCGGCAGCGGCAGTTGCTCGAAATGCACGGCCGCGGCGCTGAAAAGAATCAACAAGCCAGCCTGTCCGCCCTCTTCGCCAAAAAGTATCAGCGGGCACAAATTTGGTGGGAAGCGCTCGATGGCGATATTCAGTGGCAAGAACCAAAATCGCGCTTAAACGTAGTGGCGGTGGCCATGCAGCCAGCGATCTATGCTCGGCATGTCGAAGTCGATTGGCCTGCCGTCGCCAGGCACGTGGCAGCCAAGGCGCGCGATGTCGCCCTTCCCTCGCCTTATCGCGCTCGGCTGCATGTGGCACTGGCTGAAGCCTGGGGAGCCCGCGGTGATAAAGCAAAGGCGAATGAACATTGGCAGGCCGCGTGTGCTGCCGATGCTGTTTCTTCAATGGACTACGGCGATTCGCTGCTGGCGGAGCAGCGCTGGCCTGAAGCGGCGGCGCAGTACCAGCGGGTGGTGGATTTGAATCAGGGCAATGCGCTCGCCTGGTTTCTTAACGGTGTCGCGTTGATCAAAGCGGGCCAGGGGGAAGCAGGGCGCAAACTGCAGAACACCGCGAACTTGATGTGCCTCGATTCGACCGCGCGGTACACACTCGCGCTGGCCATTCAGGACCGCAACCTGCGCGACGAAGCTCGCGAGCAATGGACGTTGCTGCAACTCACCGGCCAGCCGGACGACCAGTTCGTGACAATCGCCAATCAATATTTGGGCAACCTGATCGCCGAAAAGGAACCGCTGGCCGCCGCGCAGCATTGGGAGCAGTTGCGCTATCATCTGCTCAAGCCGACTACGAACTTGATCGAACAGAACGGCTATCTGGACCTGGCCCTCTCACTCTATCGCACGCGCGCCAGGGGCTTGCTCGCGAAGGGGGATCACCAGGGAGCGCTCGCCGACCTCGCGCTTTCCCAGCAACTCTTGCCCGGGCACATCAAGCTCGTCGAAGAGTTCACGCCCCTGCTGCGGCAGGCTGGTTTGGAACAAGAGGCCGATAAACTCTTCGAGAATACTTTCCAAACTTATGCCGCAGCCGTGAAGCAGTTTCCCAACAGTGCGGCCTTGCACAATCAGGCCGCCTGGACCGCCGCGATCGCCGGCCGCAGACTTGATGAAGCGTTAACATTAGGCAACGAGGCCGTCAAGCTGGCTCCCGAGAGCGCTTCCTACATTGATACGCTCGCCGAAGTGTACTTCGCCCGCGGAGATCGTGAACAGGCTTTGGTATGGGCCCGCAAAGCCGCCGCCGTCGACCTCGACTCGAAGTTCCACGAAGAACGCCTGCAAGGTTTTACCACCCGCGAGTTGCCGAAGGGCAAATGAGACTCGCCGGCGGTGTCGGAATCGTCAATCAAAGCTTCGGTCGAGTAGCAATGCCTTGATTGATGATCTTCAGCACTCGCTCGCGCTCTTCACCCACGAGCGGCAGGCGGGGTTCGCGGACCCATTCGCTGCCTAATCCCGTCGCTTGCATGGCGAGTTTGATGTACTGCACGAATTTGAGATGCGTGTCGAGTTTGAGGAGCGGATAGAACCATTGATACAGCACGCGGGCCTCGTCCCACTTGTGCGCGCGGGTCAGGTCCCAGAAATATTGATTCTCTTTCGGAAACGCAATGCCCGAGCCGGCGACCCAGCCGTCGATGCCGAGGACGGAGGATTCCAATATCAGATCATCCACGCCGGTGAAAATGGCGAAACGATCGCCGACTTCAATCCGCAGCTCGGTGATCCGCCGCGTGTTGGCGGAACTTTCCTTGAGCGCGATCAGATTCGGCACGTCGGCCAGTTCCGCGAACTGCCGGGGCGTGACGTCGGTGTAATAGCCGACGGGATTGTTGTACAGCATCCAGGGCAACCTGGTCGCGGCGGCCACGCGGCGGAAGTGGTTCATGACTTCGCGGTCATCGGCTTTGTAGACCATCGCCGGCATGACCATGAAGCCATTGGCGCCCAGTTGCTCGCAGTCCTTCACATACCTGACGGCGGCGGCGGTGCTCATCTCAGCGACCCCGCTGAGCACGGGCACCTTCTTCGCCGCGACTTGCACGGCTAGATCAACAACGCGGCGTTTCTCGTCCGCATCAAGCGTTTGATTTTCGCCTAAGGAGCCGCACACGATGATGCCTTGCACGCCTGAATCAAGGAGCGCTTGCAAGTGCCTGGCCGTCCCTTCGAGATCGAGCGACAAGTCCGCACGAAACTGCGTGGTGATGGCCGGAAAAACTCCAGTCCAGAGATGCTTTTTCATGCGATGGCGACCTTTGCACCGTGACTTGTAGGATGGGCACTCTTGCCCGTCGGACAGGCAAGAGTGCCCATCCTACGGTTTCCGCTCGCAAGGCTCAAACACCAGCGGCTCATGGTCGAGCGGGTCGGCGATGCGAATCGCCAGGTCGCCCGAGAGGAGGTGATCGATCACTTGCCCAACGACTTCCGCCCGCCAGCCTGTTGCGAGCAACGGCTTTTCATTCGGCGCGAAGCCGCCGAGATCGAGGCGATAGGCCACCAGATCGCGTACGTCCTGCGCTGTGCCCGCCAAGTTCGGCGCGACTTGCGCCGAGCGGCAGATGCTGCCCAAGGCGGTGCTCAGGAATTGGCCCAGCAAGTTCAATTGCGGCCGGCTGCTGCGGCGTTCCGTCTGCGGCAGTTCGTCATCGCGCATGGCGAGCGCCTTCTCCACGCAGGTGCCGATTTTTGGCAGATAGCGGAGAATCTCGCCTCGCTCCATGCCGCGGACGGCCCGCATCCGCTTGGGATCGGCCGTCTGCCGCTTGGCTAGTTCAATGAGCAGATCATCGCGCAGAATCCGCCGCGTGGGCATGTTCCGCCGCTGCCCTTCGCTGTCCCGCCAGTTCCACAATTCGCGAATAATGGCGAGGCACCGGGGCGACATACCGGAGAGGCCGCCGACCCGCCGCCACTTTTCGCCGGTCTCGGTCCGCTCAATGTCATCTTGCCAGTCCTTGAGTTCCGACGTCGCCCATTCCAGCCGGCCCAGTTCGTTCAGCCGGGAATGCAGCACGCCGCGGATCGATTGCAAATCGACGACGTCCTGCAGACCATATTCAATCTGCCGCGGCGAGAGTGGCCGCTTCCGCCAATCGGTGCGGGTTTCGTCTTTTGAAAGCGATTTGCCGAGCAGTTTTTGGACCAGTGTGCCGTATGACGCGGGATACTCGAGGCCGACCAGCCCCGCCGCCAGTTGCACATCGAACCAGTTCGCGGGCCGTTTGCCGATGGCCCGCCAGCAAAAACGGAACTCTTCCCGCCCGGCATGCACGAGGGCCTCTTTGCCCGGCTGGGCAAGCAAGTCCCAAAACGGCGAAAGATCGCTGAACTCCAGCGGATCCACGATTCCCAAATGCCCATCGGCGGCGATCTGCAGCAAGCAAAGCTCGGGCAGATAGGTATCTTCGGAGACGAACTCCGTATCGAAAGCGATGATCTCGGCAGAGCCAATCACCTGGCAGAAATCGCGCAGGTGTTGATGCGAAGTGATATATTCGTACTGCACGCGAGTCCGATTCTGCCCGTTTGCCGCCTGCCACGAAGATTCCTAAGACCACTGCGTGTAATGTAGCTGGGAATGCGGGCAGGGGGGAGTAGGCAGCGGGGCGGGATCTTGGCCTGCCGAATCCTGTGCAAATGCCAGGGCCGGTGTTATAAACGTGGCCTGAGCATCCATTGGCTCCAGCGCTTGTTTGCCGCTGCGTAGGTGAACCGGGTAAGAGCAAGAGCATATGGTCCTTCCAGTTACCCAGCAGCTCATTGCCACGGCTCAAGATCCTTCGGCCACCGAGGGGGACCTGCAACAGGCGGCCGATGCGTTTCTCGCGGTCGTCAGTCGGACGCCGAAGAGCGAGGCAGAAGCACAACTGGCCGCACTGGCTGCGAATTTTGATCTGCCGGATTTGAACCGGGGGGCGTTCTTGGCGCTCATCGGGGGCGCGATGGTGGAAGGGGGCTGCGATCCCCAGCCGATGGCAGCCCCGCTCCGCCTGCGCTTGAAGGCCATGCTGGAAGCGGCCGCCCGCCTCGCCGAGGCCTGCCGCGCTCGCTTGCCTGAACGGGCGGAAGACGAAACCAACTCCACCGACACCGACAGCGCGGAAGAGGAAGAGGACGACGAGGAAGATGTCGACGAAGCGTTTGAAGAAGTCCGGCAACAAGTCGCGGCCAACATGTCCGCCGAAAATGATGCCTGGGAAGCTCTGCGAACTTTTTGGCGTCCGGGAATCGCCGTTTATTCCGTCAGCGCCATGGCGCGACTTGCAGCGGCGGGACTGCGTCCCTTAGCGGAACAGATCGCGGAATTTCATGCCGGCGGCCATTGGCTGGAAATGATTCTCTCGGTGCTCGACGAGGAGCCGATTCTGGTGATCGAGCCGCGCACCCGCTTGGGCATGCTGGCCCGCATCTCCGGGGTGGTGGATAACTTCCAGTTGAACACACTGCTGATGGATGGCTTTCCGCAAGCAGGCGCGCCGCTTCTGAGCTTCTTATCCCGCCGGCGAATTCCCAAGTCGGTCGCCGACGTCGCGCGTGGTGATGGTCCGCAACAGAGTGAGGAGATTGTGACCGCTGTCTGGAACCTCTACACCTGGCAATCCCTGTTGCCTGATTTGCAACTCCCCGACGCAACCAACTTCGCCACGAGCGAACACTGGATTTGGAATGAAGGCTCCCCCGCGGATATTCCACTCTTCGAGGGCCGGCGCGTCATTCTGCTGGGACCCACTTCTTACGAAAGAACCTGGCGGTCGCAGCGGATGTTTAGTCACCTGCGGGCTAGAATCGACTGCGAGCGAAAGTTGACCAGTGAGGAAGTGACCAGTTGGCTGCAGCGGATGCGCGAGGCGAATCAGTGACACGCAGATACCCTCTCCTCGGTACTCGTGGTATTCCACGTAAATACAGGGAGAGGGACGGGGTGAGGAGTTGAAGCGGAGAGGTTATAATTTGTAATTACGTCCAACATAGTTCCAACCACTCAGTATTTATTGCACCGTCTCCGCGGTTCTCCCGAGTTGACGGGCTGACTTGCAAATGGAGCATCCATCGCGATTCCGCCCCTCACCCTAACCCTCTCCCCGGAGTACCGAGGAGAGGGAACTTAATGCGGCTGAAGCTGCCTGAATCCACAAGACGAATCACTTCACAGAAAAGAAGTTTCATGTCATTACAACTCGATCGTCGAACTTTCCTTCGCGGCACCGGTGTCGCCCTGGCTTTGCCTCTGCTCGATGCCATGCGGCCCGCGTTTGGAGCGGAAACAAAGGAAGCGAGCATCCCGCGCCGGATGATTGCCATCGAAACCAACATGGGCATCCTGCCGCAGTTTTTCTTTCCAGAGAAAGAAGGCAAGGACTATGAGTCCACTCCTTATCTGGAAAAACTTGCAGCGCACAAGAACCAGATGACGATCTTCTCCGGCGTCAGCTTGCCCGGCGTGACTGGCGCCCATGCGGCCGAGAAGTGCTTTCTCACCGGCACGCCCCATCCCGAGCGGGGCGGCTTTCGCAACTGGGTCTCGCTCGATCAATATGCGGCTGAGCATATCGGCAACCGCACGCGGTATCCGTCGCTGGTCCTCGCCATGAGCGGCGAAGGGAGCAGCACGCTCAGTTTCACCCGCAGCGGCGCTCCCATCTCGGCCGAGCGGAGTCCGAAGAAGCTGTTCACCCGGCTGTTCGTGCAAGGCAAAGCCGACGAGGTGGCCGCGAATGTGGAAGCCCTCAAGCAAGGGCGGAGCATGCTCGATTTTGTCGGCGATCAATCGAAGCGGCTCAATCGCAGCCTGTCGAAGGCCGATCAGCAGCGGATGGATCAGTATTTGTCCTCCGTCCGCGAACTTGAGCAACGGCTGCACAGCAGCGAGGAATGGGAATACAAACCCAAGCCGCAAGTCGCCGCCCAGCCGCCGGAAGATATTGAGGATCAAAAGGAATTTGTCCGCAAAACCCGGCTGATGTTCGACGTCATCAAGCTCGCGCTCGAAACCGATTCCACGCGGCTGATTTCGCTGTTCGTCGATACCACCGTGATCCACAACATCACCCACCACGGCAACCGCCCCGAAGTCCTCGCTGAACTGCGCGCGAAAGAAGAAGGGCAATTCGAAGCGCTCAACAGCTTCTTGACCTCGCTCAGAGAGACCAAAGAAGAAGGCCAATCCCTGCTCGACCGCAGCATGGTCCTGTATGGTACCTGCATGGGGAGCGCCAACTCGCACTCGAACGTCAACCTCCCTGTGCTGCTCGCCGGCGGCGGCTTCAAGCACGGGCAACACTTGGCGTTTGACCAGAAGAATAATTATCCGCTTTCGAATCTGTATTTGACGATGTTGCAGCGCCTCGGTATCGAGACCAATGAGTTTTCGACTTCCAAGGGGACGATGCGCGGGCTTGAAATGCTCAGCTAGTTTTCGCCTGCCTCCTTTCCAACTCCGCATTCTCGAGCCCCGAAGTATCGCAATGAACTCCTCCGTCCCTCTGTGGCTCTGTGGTTTTCTGCTTGCCTTTGCACTTGGAGCGCAAGCCGCGGATGAGCAAACCAAGTTCTTCGCAGCACACTGCATTTCGTGTCACGATGCGGAAACCAAAGAGGGAGGTTTGAACCTGGTTTCGTTTAAGCACGACTTCGCAAGCGCCGAAAGTTTCGCCCGCTCCGTGAAGATTCACGACCGCATCGAAACCGGCGAGATGCCACCGAAGAAACAACCTCGCCCGCAGCCGGCGGAGGTTGCAGCAGTAACGAAATCGATTCGCGAATTGCTGGTCGCAGCCGAAATGCTGAAGTTGGGTCAAGAGGGCAGAACGGGAGTTAGAAGACTCACGCGCGCCGAATACGAAAACACCATCCGCGACCTGTTCGACATGCCCGGCATTGCTCTGCAGGGGAGCCTGCCCGCGGATGGCTCCGCGCATGGGTTTGATAAGAACAGCGATGCTCTTGATATCTCGCATGTGAATCTCGCCAAGTACGTTGAAGCCGCCGATCATGCGCTCGATCTGGCGGTTGCCACGCAGCCTCAGCCGCCGACACTGACGAAGCAGCGGATTTCACTCGCCCGACATGTGGGGCACATTCTGGGCAACGGCGATGCGGTGCTGCTCAAGAATAAACAACCCGACCCGGAATATCCGCCCGCGGGCGAGCAGGGGCATATCGACCAAGGGGCCCACGAGCGGATTGGCTCGTTCAATCGCGATAGCAGCACCGGCGTCTTCCGCCACGAAGACGAATCATTCAATCCTTATTTTCTCGATTTCGCCGTCCTCTATCCGGGCCGTTATCGCATCCGCGCTTCGTTCTTCAGCTTTGGTTGGGACAAAGGAAAGGTGACGCCCAACCGCGGCATTGAAGCAGCCCGGCTCTCCGCAGTGCAGCTCAGTCAAGATGGCCGGCATGGCGGGCATCCCAGTTATGTGCTGGGCTATTACGATGCGCCGTCGTTGGAATCGCGGGAGCATGAATTCGTCCATTGGCTGAATTTCAAGGAGACGATTGGCTTCAATGCGGCCTCGCTTGCGCCGGCGGTGAACTACAGCCGGAAGGGCCGGGCGCTGGCCTTCACGGGGCCGGGGATCGCCGTCGATTGGCTCGATATTGAAGGTCCGCTGCACGAGACTTGGCCGCCGGTCGCTCATCGCCGGCTCTTTGGCGACTTGCCCATTACTGAGTTCAAGCTGGCCGATCATCCGAATGTTCGTTCGCCGAAGCGCAAGCTGCTGCGGCAGGAGATTGT
>JAYTUF010000113.1:0-2773 GCA_043744755.1 Anatilimnocola sp. | reverse complement strand
TTCGCTCCGCGAAAGAATGTGCTTTCGCGGAGCGAAAGACGACGAGGCGATAGACGATGAAAGTCTACCGCACGAAAATGCGTTCGGTTGTGACGGTTGTTACTCTTGCGACTGGCCGCGGACGATGGGCGCGCCGGTTTGGTCCAAGCGACCGGCAGACCGCAGTAAATCTTGCGAGGTGCCGCGAGTCGCGGGACGAGCCTGGGCCTGTAGTTGGCGGATGATCTCGGCCGGCGGACGATCCATCACGAAGATCTCGCTCTGCCGCGCGGGATTGGAACGAGAGCGGACGATGACGATCACTTCGGTATCGTCGGCAGCCGCGGGGATGGGCGCGATGTAGTCCGCCGTTGTCGCTCGTTGCCCGAGTACCGCGGGCATTTGGTTGGGCATCGTCGGCGGCATTGATCGGCTTGGCGCTACAAGTGGCTGTTCGGCGGCGGCTCGCTGAATCGTTGGCGGTGATTCAGTCGCGATTAATGGTGTGGCCGGTTTCACTTGACCGCGATAAATGGCCGATTGTCCAATCTGATCCAACTGCCAATGCACCGAAGCCAAGGCGGCATACAGTCCTTCGTTGTCCTTCGCATCGGCGGCATTGCAAACGCCGATCAACTGGCCATTCTCCGTGAAGAGTCCGCCGCCACTGCGGCCATCGACGGGCGCTCCGGCGACCGTGAAGTTCGGCGCGCCTTGATACTTGTTGACCGCCGTGAGGTGACTGGCTTGCAAGCTGGGGGCTGCCCCCTTGTCGCAGCCAATCGAAAACACGCGATCACGGGGAGCGACGGCGTAGTCGGCAGGAGCGACGGGAACCGGCTCGATCTTGATATTCAGCCGAATGCTGACCAGGGCAATGTCGCGATCCAGATCAAAGGCAATCAACTGTCCTTCAATCGGTTGCTGCGCGCCGGGCGCGAACAGATCGACGAGGATTTTCCCCTTGCCTTGCGACTGGCGGAACAGATGGCCGCAGGTCATGACCAGCGCTTCCTCATCATGCCGGTCGATGATCGTGCCCGTGCCAAAGCCAAAACCCCGCTCGTCTTCAATCTTGAGCCTGACCGTCGCCCAGGCGGCCCGTTGCTGCGGCGAAGTGGCCGGCGTGGGTCGCAGTTGCGGCGGAGATGCCGTGGCGGAGGGATTCGCCGCGGGAGTGCTCGTGAACTGAGTTTCCTGCGGGGCGCTTTTTTGCTGCCCAACGGTCGGCCGATAGCCAACCGTGCGGAACATGTTCGCCAGCTCATCAAAGCTGGAGGAGCCTTCCACGCGTTGCGCCTCCCGGCCACGGGCGAATAGCACGAACGTCGGCAGGCTCCGAATTTGGAACTGCTTCGCGTATTCCGGCTGCTGATCGACATCGATCTGTTGCAGCGGATAGCCTTCGCCGGCCAGGCGTTGCACCACCGGGTGCATGGCGCGGCAGGGGCCGCAGTTGGTCGAATGAAATTGCACCAGCACCGTATCGCTGCCGGTCGCACAAAGTGCGTTGCCGGTTGCAGACAGTGCCAAGAGTACGAGCGCGGAAATAGCGGACATGGCTTCCCTCCATGAAAGCTGCGGAAAGCGCTTCGCCCGGCTTGAGCGAAGTTCCTGCTTCCCTGCGGGGTTTGGAACCGGACAGCACGCAAATCCTTTGCGAACCAATCCGGCGGTTGTATGTCGTTTCTAGCTCGCAGTCGGTCTCTTGTTGGTCGCACTTCCGACTACGATAAAACCAATGTGTGCCAGATTTGAAAATCTTACAAGAGCAAGTTCCGTCACGGCTGATTTTTGGCGAGGTGTTGCCGTCTGTTCAAGGCGACCACACGTCCACTAAAACCCATTCTGGTTGGTAGTTAAGACGAATTGAATGCGATTGCGTATTCGCTCCGCTGAACTGCCGGCCCTGCGAGAAAGCGAATCGTATGCCGCTTGTTGAATTTCAGCTCAGCGAACTTACTGCGGACGACTATCAAGAAGTAATGACGCTCTGGAACAGCGCCCCCGGCGTGCGGGCGAGCGAACCACGGGCGGAGTACGAACGCATTTTGGAGCGCAACCCGGGGCTGGCAACGGCCGCGCGAGTTGGCACCGAATTGGCCGGTGCCGTCCTCTGTTGTCACGACGGCCGCCGCGGTTATCTCTATCATCTGGCCGTCGCCGAGAAGTTTCAGCGGCTTGGCATCGGGCGGGCGCTGGTCGAACATTGCCTCCAACGCTTAAAGCAACTCGGCATTGGGCGCTGCACCATCTTCCTCGTCGCCGACAACACCGCGGGGCGCACCTTTTGGCTGGAAAACGGCTGGCGGGAACGAACCGACCTCGTGGCGTTTGCGCGGGATTTGTAAGACGTAGAATGCAGAAGCAGGATCAGTAATATTTTCCCGCTCTTTCGCGATTCAGTTGCTTTTGCTATTCTATGGCAAGAAGGAATTGAGTCCGTTTTCCTCGAATAGCTTTCCTCAGCCGCCATGCTCGAACTGAAATTCGTCAGCAAAGCGTTTGCCGAACCGGGCGGGACGCGGTTGCCCATTCTCGAGATTCCGCATTTCCGCGTCGAAACGGGCGAGCAACTGGTGATTGTCGGCCGCAGCGGCTGCGGCAAGACGACGCTGCTGCACACGATTGCCGGCATCAGTCGGGCCGATGCGGGCGAGATCTGGCTCGACAAGATCAATCTGGCAGCGCTTTCGGAAGCAGGCGTCGATAAGGTTCGCGCGGACAAGATCGGCTATGTGTTTCAAACCTTCAATCTCCTGCCGGGCTTCACTGCCTACGAAAATGTACTGCT
>JAYTUF010000112.1:0-10836 GCA_043744755.1 Anatilimnocola sp. | reverse complement strand
TCGATGAAGACCGAAGCCCGGTCGTGCAGCAAGTACCAGCGGATGTAGTCGAAATCCTTGGCTTCGGTTGGGGTATCGATGGGCAGGGCAAAGTATTTGCAGCACTTGGCCGTGCAATGTTCGCACAGATTCGCCGTTGGCGGCATGTTCGCCCGGCGCGGTTTGTTCGGTGCGGCGAGATCGATCATCGGCTGCCCCTCAATTTGCCGTAGCTGAATTCGCCAGAATTCAGTGCTCCGGGGTCGGAATTCTGGCGAATTCCGCTACTTTGGACACCGCGCAGCAACCGCCACTTGCCAAACGACTTCGTTCCGGCTGCAACTGAATAATCCAGTTTCGCCGGTTCTTAAGCTCCCGGACGATTACTTGCGGTGACGAATGCGAGCCCGCATCCGCCGCTTTTTCCGGCCCAATTTCCGCCGCCCGCGACCCGTCTTCTTAACACCCATGTGAACTAATCCCACCAAAATCAGAGAACCCGAGATTCAGCCATTTGCGAACCCAGAAGTGTAGCAATGAAAGGCCCCCGTGGGCAAGCCATGCTTAAAAATGATTGCCGCGGACGGGCCGTTTTTTGGTCGCTAGCGGCCCGCACTGCTCTAGGCGCGCCGGTCGATACCACTACAATCGCGAAGGACCGGGCGATACAAGGAGGACTCATGCAATGCAGGAATGTGGCAATGCGTGCAGCGCTCGTTGCGCTGTTGATGATCGTCAACGGAAGATTAACGGGAGCCGATGAAACCGCGGGGGTTGGACCAAGCCCGCAAAAATCAGACAAAATGACCGATCTACCGGTCCCGAAAAAGTTAGCCGCCGACGCCTTAATCAACGTGTTGGGACTGCCCACGGGGGCAGTGTCGGCCGGCGGCAGCTTGATGATCTGCGGCGGCGGTTCGTTGCCGGAAGAGGTGTACGACGAGTTCGTGCGGCTCGCGGGTGGCGAACGAAGTCGCCTCGTGCTGATTCCGTCGGCCCATCCCTACGAAGATCAGGACGAACTTGCCTGCCGGTTCAATGGCTGGCGGCAATATCCGGTCAACTCGTTCGGTTTTCTGCACACCACGTCACGGGCGGAAGCCGAGACGGAAGAATTCGCTCGTCCACTCGCCGAAGCGACCGGCGTCTGGTTCTCCGGCGGCGCTCAAGGACGCTTGGCTGATCTGTACAAAGGCACTCGCGTCGAGCAGCATTTGCAGCGCGTGCTCGAACGGGGCGGCGTGATCGGCGGCACCTCGGCCGGCGCGGCCATCATGTCGCAAACGATGATTCGCGAGGGAACTTCACGCCAAGCGGTGACCGACAGCGGCTTGAACCTGCTCTCGTCGGCCATCATCGATCAACACTTCACCGAACGGTCCCGTCATACCAGGCTGCTCGGCGCTCTCGGGCAGAATCCGGCAATGATCGGCCTGGGCGTGGACGAAAACACTGCCCTGATCGTGCGCGCCAACACCGTACGCGTCATGGGCGAGAACCGAGCCACGGTGATCGTCCCCGCGCAGAACCGCACCATGTCTTTGCACCTGCTCGCCAATGGTGAGGAAGCGGAACTGACTCGCGGGGCCGATCGCGCGGATGGGCCGCTGCGATTGTTGCAAACGAATTTGGCCAAGGTCGAGCGGTAATGGGTCGGCGCAAATGGGTCGGCGCTAATGTTGCGGACGGCAATCTGATACAATCCGTCTGACGCACCAACTTCCCCCAGGCTATTCGCAAGGAGAGACAAACATGGGTAAAGGCAACAACAGCCAGAAGAACGACAAGAAGACGAAGAAAAAGCCGAAGGACGACAAGAAGAAGCCAGCCGCGAAGTAATTCTCGTTAGTGGTTTGAGGCAGTTAGAGTGTTTCCAATCACTCGGGTTTGCCGACCAGTTCGACGCCTTTGCTTGGCCCGAAGCCGACGTTGGATTGAGAAGTCACCACTAATCCATCGTCGGTAAACTTCAGATCCACCGTCAACGTCATGGGTGTTTCATAGAAGCAGAGTTTGGCGGTGAACGTGCCGTCCGCCGTCCAAGCGCCGCACGCGGCGGCGGATTGCTCCGGTAGCGTTCCCCAGGCGAATTTTCCGCGCTGCCACTGGCCGCGCGGGCAAGCGATTTGTTGCGACTTGCCGGCGCTGCTCATTTCCAGTTGCCCGAATTTGGCAATGTCTTCGGTGCGGATGCTCAGGCCATAGCCGCCGGTCGAGATGCCTTGCGGACTCAGTTCCCAAGTGGGCTTCTCGATGCCCAGCGGTTCGAAGAGCCGGGGGCGAAGATATTCCAGAACTGTCTGGCCCGTGGCCTTCTGCACCATGGCTGACTGCATGTACGTCGCCGACGTGTTGTAGAGAAAATGCGTCCCCGGTTTGAACGGCACGGGTTGGGCCAGAAAGGTCTTCGTCCAGGGAGCATCGCCAGTTCGCGGCGGCTCGGTCTGATGGCCGGTCGCCATCCGCAACAGATCGCTCAACCGCATGGACTTGTGATTGTTGCTCGGCTCACTCGGTGCATCGTCCGGGAAGGTTTTTAAGACTTCGTCAGCCAAGCTCAGCTTCCCCTCCGCAATGGCCAGGCCGATGGCGGTTGAAGTAAATCTCTTGCTCAATGAATACAGCGCATGCGGCGCTGCCGCATGATAGGGTGCCCACTAACCTTCGGTGACGACATGACCGTGTCGCACGAGCATGAAACTATGCAGCGAATCGAGCTGGTTGGCGTCTTCGATGAACGCCTGGACGCCCGCCGAGGAAACGCCTTGCAATTCCGGGCTGATGCCCTGCAGTGTACAGTTTAGCCATCTAGCAACAAGAATTACCAAGCCAATCGTTCGCTCCGTTCATGGCAACTTCCGCCTCGTCGTTTCGGCACCGCATTCTCGCCACGCTGATCTTCTTCGCATCGGGCGTGGCGGGGATGATTTACGAAATCTCCTGGGCGCGGCAGTTTGGGAATGTGTTTGGGCATACGGTGAATACCGGGGCGATGGTCCTCGCGAGCTTCTTGGGTGGGCTGGCGATTGGATATTGGCTGGCGGGGAAATATCGCGGCGGCTGGCATCCGCTGGCTGTGTATGGAGTGTTGGAGATTGTGGCGGCGATCTGGGCCTGCGCGGTGCCGTGGCTGCTAAAGCTCGGCGCGCTGACGGTGCTGGGTTCGCTGGCACCGGGACCGCTGGGGAGTTACGCGTTTGGTCGCGTGGTGTTTTGTTTTCTCGTGCTGCTGCCGGCGACGGCCGCGCTGGGCGGCACGTGGCCGATGCTCGCGGCGTTTCTTTCGCCGCCGGATTCGCCTTCTTCGCGATGGTTGAGTTTTGGCTATGCGACGAACACGGCCGGGGCAATGATTGGGTCGGTGCTGGCGACTGCGTTCTTGCTGGTGATTGTCGGTGTGACGAAGTGCAGCTATTTCGCCGCGGCGGTCTCCGCCGCGTGTGGCGTTTTGGCGATGTTGCTGGCCAGACGATCGGATGTAGCTGAATTCGCCAGAATTCAGACGTCCCGGGAATCTGAATTCTGGCGAATTCAGCTCCGCTGGTGGTTCCTCGCGGCGGCCTCGGGTTTTTCAATCCTTGCCTTGGAAGTACTCTACCTGCGGCTATTCTCACTGGTGTTTCACAACAGCACCTACACCTTCGGCGTGGTAGTGACGGTTTTCTTATTCGCGCTGGCGATCGGTTCCATGCTCGCGGGATTCATTGGCAGGCGCGTTTCACCGGCAACCGTCGTGGCCTGGTCCTGCGGCATTGGCGCTCTGGGGATTGTCGTTTCGATCGCCATCTTCGAGCGCTCGACGGATTTTCGTTACTTCAGCGAAGGGACTTCATTTCAATCTTATCTACTGGCCGCGTTGGGCCTTGTAACCGCGGTCGTGTTGCTACCGGTAACAGCGCTCGGCCTGATCTTGCCGATAACCTGGCGGGCGCTCGAACCGCAGCGGGCCAGTGAGCAGCAGGTTGCCGGACTCACCGCCGTCAGCACGATTGCCGGCGCGGTGGGCTCGCTGGCCGCCAGTTTTCTGCTGCCCATTCTCGGACTATGGGGCAGCTTCGCTTTCTTAGTGACGTTATATCTGCTGATCGCTGCGGTCGTCTTGCTCGGCCGGCGGGCGTATTGGGAACTGCTGCTGCTGGGGATCATCGGTTTTGTCGCATTGGAATTTAATTGGAGCACCATGCGTTACGCCTCCACACTTCAGTCCGGCGACAAGCTGCTGCAGCGGTGGGAGAGCGCCTATGGCTGGATCGACGCGGTCGAGCTCGGCGATGGCTCCCGCTATGTGCGGCAGAATTTGCATTATGGCTTTGGCAGCAGCCGCAACAGCGTGCAGCGAGATTATCGCCAGGGTCACTTACCGCTGCTGCTGCACGGCAATGCGCGGGACGTGCTGTTTCTCGGCCTGGGCACGGGCCAGACTGCCGCGGCGGCGCTCAAGCATGAAGAGCTGAAGAGCATCGTCGTGGTGGAACTGATTCCGGAAGCAGTTGACGCAGCGCGGTACTTGAAGGAAACCAATCGCGGCCTGGTCGATAATCCGCGCGTTGAAATCCAAGTCAACGACGCCCGGCGATTCCTGAGCGGTAGCGGGCGAAAGTTCGACGTCATTGTGTCCGACCTGTTCGTCCCCTGGGAAAGTCATACGGGTTATCTCTACACCGTGGAACATTACCGCGCGGGCCGCGATTCACTCACACCCGGCGGCCTGTTCTGCCAGTGGTTGCCCCTGTATCAAATGGGGCCCGGCGATTTCGAATTGATCGCCAATAGCTTTTCCAGCGTCTTCCCGCACACCATGCTCTGGTGGGTGCGCACGAACGCCAACACGCCGGTCCTCGGGCTGATCGGTTCGCACCAGCCGATTCAGTTTGCCCAGACGGCTGCCGCTGCCGGTTACGGAGAACATCATCCGCACTCGGGCCAGCGGGATGAATGGTTGGCGGATGGCAACGCGATCCTCTCGTACTATGTGGGCGATTGGAACGTTCGCCCGCCTGGCATGCTCAACACCGACGAGCATCCGCGGGTCGAGTTTTCCGCCCCCATCGCGCATGTCGATAATCGCAAGCTGCGCGGCGAGCGGATGCGAACTTACTATCAGGAAGTGCTGGCGAAGCTGCCGCAGGCGGGGATTGATGTACGCGGATATGAGGGGCAAGCCAAAGCTCATGCCTGGCGCTTGGCGGAGCAGAGGCGGTTGCTTGGGATTGAAGCGTGGCAACAGACCTCCAGGTCTGTTAGCCCTTGATTGCGGAGAAAACGCACAGACCTGGAGGTCTGTGGCCACGAATTTGACAACCCCCGTTTTGCGACCTAGATAATAGTTACGCACTTGCTGCTAGGCCAGTGCGTTCCACCCAGCCCGACTTTCGCCGCGGCGAGTCATTTTTGCCGACGGTCGATGGGATAGGGCTGGTATTTTCCTCTTGGTTAGTATTGCTTCGTTCGCTCATTTCGCCGTTCGGCAACCCACTCTCCCGTCATCGACCGGGGGCCGGAGTGACCATGTTGACTTTGGATAGCCCCGCGCTCGCTGCGCCCCCTGGCGACATCATCAGCCAGCGGGTGCAAGTGGCTCTCGCGGGAGCACAGGCTGAACGCCATGTCGAGCGGCGTACTGAAACGCGGCATCCCTATCCTTACCCCATCCACATGACGCCCGTCGATCGCAATGGCCAACCCCTGCTCGGCGAGACGTTCGTGGTGGTCGGCAAGCATCTGTCCGATCATGGCCTGGACTTTTACTTCGCCCAGCCGGTCGAATGGTCGCGGGTCATCGCTTCGTTTCCGCTGCACGATGCGCAGTGGCTCGGCCTGCTGATGGAGCTCACCTGGTGCCGCTTCAGCCGGCATGGCTGGTACGACAACGGCGGGCGGTTTTTGGGCGTGGTTGATTCGCCGCTGTAGTTGCTCGCGGCCCTCCCTTGCTTACGCGTTGGATTACCTTGGACTAAAATCGGCAGCTTGATTTCAGCAGGTCTTTGAACTCTCTGGCAGCGCGTAGCACCGCATGGTCCGCAGGCTAACACCCGAACTGGAATTGATCCGCGGCGATATTCCGCGCTCGGGCTATCGCGCCGTGATTTTCGATTTCGATGGCACGCTCTCCCTCCTCCGCCGCAATTGGCAGGGGCTGATGGTGCCCATGATGGTCGAGTGGCTGATGCAACTCGATACGGGCGAGCCGGTGGGTCGGCTCAAGACGCTGGTCGAGCAATTCGTCGTGGAATTGACCGGGCGGCCGACGATCGTGCAGATGCAAAGGCTTGCCCAGGAAATTCAACAGCGGGGTCATCAAGCCGAGCCGGCCACTTATTACTTCGAGCGGTATCAAGAGAGCCTGATGCTGCTGGCCAATGCCCGCATCCGCGCCGTGATTCGCGGCCATGCTTCGCCGGACATGATGGCCGTGGCGGGTGCGCGGCGAATCTTGCACGAACTGCAGCGGCGGAAGCTGCACCTGGTGCTGGCTTCAGGCACCGAATTGAAAGAAGTTCAGAATGAATTGCGGGTGCTCGATTTCGATTCGTTCTTCGAGTTGCGAGTGCATGGGCCGGTGAATCAGGACCCCAAGTTCTCGAAGCTGGCTGTCATGCAGCAACTCGTGAAACAGGGAATGCCCGCGAAAAGCCTGATTGCAATCGGCGATGGCCCCGCCGAGATCGCAGCGATCAAACGTGTCGGAGGCCTTGCCGTGGGCCTGGCCAGCAACGAGGTCAGCGGTTCGGGGGTGGATCCTTTCAAGCGCGAGCACCTGATTAAGGCCGGAGCGGATATGATCATTGGCGACTTCCGCTGCTGGCAAGTGTTGCTCGACCGCTTGGGGCTGGCCGATGCGGCCAGTCTGTAGCGGAATTCGCCAGAATTCCGAGACCGGGAGTAGTCGCCCGGCAACATCGCTCGCAACGGTCTGAATTCTGGCGAATTCAGCTACAGGAAGGAACCTCGAACTTGCTCTCTGCCACGCGACTCGAAGCGATCCTCAATGCGCTGCCGCGGCTGACGATTGGCCTGGTGGGCGACTTATTCTTGGATCGCTACTTGGAATTGCAGCCGGTCGGCGAGACGTCGATCGAAACGGGCTTGGAAGCTCATCAGGTCGTCCGCGTGCGTAACTCGCCGGGCGCGCTGGGCACGGTGATGAACAACCTGGCCGCGCTGGGTGTTGGCTTGCTCGTGCCGACGACGGTCATCGGCGACGATGGTCATGGCTACGATCTGCTCCGCGAAGTTCGCCGGCTGCCTGTCGATCCCATCCACATCATCTGTTCGCCCGAGAGATTGACGCCCACTTACACCAAGCCCATGCAAAGCGTGGGCAACGAGCTGCGCGAGCTAAACCGCTTGGATGTGCGCACGCGCGGTCCCATCTCCGCAGCCGTGCAAGAGGAACTCTGTCGGCGGATTGACCGCGTCTGGCAATCGAGCGATGGGCTGATCGTGCTCGATCAAGTGAATGAACCTGGCTGCGGCGTGATTACCGAAATGGTCCGCAACTTTCTGCAGGAACTAGCAACGCAAAATCCGCAGAAGCTGATCTACGTCGATAGTCGGCAGCGACTGGGGGACTTTTCATTCGGCGTGCTGAAAGGCAATCGAGCGGAGATTGCCCTGGCCAGCGGCATCGACCCCGCCGCCGACCTGGATGCGTTCAAGCAGGCCGTGACTCGCCTCTCAGCCCAGACGAGGCAGCCCGTCTTCTGCACGCTCGGTGACCATGGAATACTCGTCGCCAGCGCCGCTGGTATGACGGAAGTCTCACTCGCCAGACCTGTCACCGGCCCCATCGACATCGTGGGTGCGGGAGACGCTGCGACGAGCGGCATCGTCACGGCGCTCTTATGCGGAGCCACGCCGCTCGAAGCTGCTTCGCTGGGCAATCTCGTCGCTTCCATCACGATCGAGCAACTGGGCACCACCGGCACCGCAACTCCCGCGCAAGTCCGCGAGCGCTGGCATCAAGCGGCGTTGTGAACCATCGGCACCCAAGGGGACAGGTGGTTCCAGACTCGAACCGCAGATTAGGCAGAAGTATCTTCTTCGCCGCTTTCATTCCCCGTGCGATCATCAAGATCAGTCACTTGCCCATCGATCGCGTCAAAAAGGTTTTTCTGCCCTGCCATGCCAGTTGCCGCAACGGGCTGAGGCGGAACATATTCGGGCTCGGAAATGGTAAGTGCCGGCCAGCCTGGGTGAGAGAAACGCCCACTTGCCCCAATGAGGCGGTTGTCAAAAGTGTGCAATGCAGAGCAACGTGCCTGAATTGCGGTTGCGATGTGAATGCAATCGCGAATCTTGATGATGGGGCCGTTAATGATTGTTTCGCGGGCAATCTGTCGTGCGTGTTCTGCAATTGCCCTGTCTACAGGCCGCACCTCAACGAACCGGCTCCGAAAAAACGGTCGAATCTTTTCATCTTCTTCGGGAGTAAGTGGATCAACAGGTGGATCGCTTCCAGTTGCACGAACGCATTCGGCCATTCCAAGTCCCGACGTTACAATGAGCAACTCGCCCCGAATTGCTGCCTCCACGACTGGCTGGATTTTTGCCAGCCTGGCGAGTCTTCTATTTTCAATCCAATCCACGATGACTACCGAATCCCAATAGACGGAATTAGTCATTCCATAGACCTCTCACGAAATCTACAGAATCGATTCCCCCTGTTAGGTCGATGCCCTGCACCGCGAAGAAGACCGCCTCGTCGTCCTGCACTGGAAACACTTCAAGTCTCTCGACTTTCATTCGAGTTGGCCTATCCTTGCAGTAGTCCGCCTTGCCGAATACCGTCACTCTCGCGACGTGACTTGGAGCGTTTTTCATGGCATCCAGAGCAGATACGAAATCAGCCTCGCTCAACATGCAGTCGGTCGCCTGGCCGGTTAACCGATCAACAACCTGCACGAGTCGTTGATCGCGAACCAAGCCGACGCCAATCACCCGCAAATTGCCCTCAAGCTGCACGTAATTTGAGTAATCAAGTATCTCGGTGCCTCGAATGGCATCTCGCGTATCTTCAAGAGGCTTTCTTAGTGGAATAATCGTTTCTCGCCCAGGAGATGAAATCTTAATTCGCTTTAGCCCGGTATTCAGTGTTTGAATTAGCGTGCGACCCTTCGCGATAACTTGCTTGGGCACTTTGGGTGGCTTATTTCCATCGCTGATGCTCTGGACAACCGCCATAAAATCGTCAATTCGTTTGCGACTTGGAACAGAACCCTTTGGAGCAACTTCGAGGATTTCCATGGTGCATGGGCTTTGCATCGAAATAGCGCCAAGTCGCCACTCCACAACCTTAGTTTCATCCAGGGCCTTGAGCATCGCGCGAATGGCCGAGACAACCTTCCCAAAGGCCTCTAGGGGTAGGGAATGCGGATCGTCGGTAGCCGACATTTCGATGGTTAGCGAGTCGGAAGATACCATCGGAATTGCGTCACGTTGAAGGTAGCGAACACTTGAGTGCAATTTTACACGATGTCTCGGGCGGCGAGAATCAAAACCTCCTGATGACGTGAACTTTAGCCGAAAATCCAGTGTCTCAGGAAGATCGCTGCCAGCGCATGCGGCAAACGACGCGTTGCCCATCGCCCAGGGCACGCAATTATTCCGGTAACGCAAAACTCGGAATTGGGAGGGCGAGGCTCCTGCCGAGCCGTGGGGCGGAAAACATGCCACTTCGCGATTCCGGCTCCGCAGGAGCGTCGCCCTCCCAGGGATCCAGTACCCCGAAAAGACAACCTCCTGTGACAAAGTGCGTTGCCTGGCCCATCGCCGTTCCGGCCACCAAAGGTGTTTCCTATCTGTTAACATGGAATGCTCGCCACTTGACGAATGTTGTGATGCCCCCGCCGGCTGAATTTTGGCGCTATGACACAACGTCCCCTTTCCTCCGACTCCGGCTTTCCCACCACGCGCATGCGCCGCCTCCGTTACAACGCGGGCTTGCGAGCGCTGGTGCGGGAAACGACGCTTTCGCCTGGGAACCTGATCCTGCCGCTGTTCGTGAGGCCGGGCAAGAACATCAAGCAGCCCATCGGCTCGATGCCCGGGCAGTTTCAATTCTCGCTTGATCAGTTGGCGATCGAAGCGAAGGAAGCTCAAGAACTGGGCATCGCGGGCCTGATGCTGTTTGGCATTCCCGCCGAGAAGGACATCGCCGGCAGCGATTCTTACTGCGAGCAAGGCATCGTGCAGCAGGCGGTTCGCGCGGTGAAATCGGCAGCGCCCCAGTTGCTGGTGATGACCGATGTTTGCTTTTGCGAGTACACCAGCCACGGACATTGCGGCCTGCTGGAAGAACGCAATGGTCAGCCGGACGTGGCCAACGATCCCACGCTCGAACTGCTCGGCAAGCAGGCCGTGAGTCATGCCCAGGCCGGGGCCGATCTGGTCGCGCCCAGCGGGATGATGGATGGGATGGTCGGGGCGATTCGTGGTGCGCTCGATCAGGCGGGCTTCTCGCATTTGCCAATCATGAGCTACGCGGCCAAGTATGCTTCGGCCTTTTATGGCCCGTTCCGTGAAGCGGCCGAAAGCGCGCCGCAGTTCGGCGACCGGCGGACCTATCAAATGGATCCCGCCGCGGCCGCGGGACAAGCTTTGCGGGAAGTGGAACTCGATTTGCGAGAAGGGGCTGATCTGATCATGGTCAAACCGGCGCTTGCTTATCTCGATATTATTCGCGATGTGCGGGAAGCGTTCCCGGGCGTGCCACTGGCCGCGTACAACGTCTCGGGCGAGTACAGCCTGGTGAAAGCCGCCGCGGCACAGGGCTGGGTTGATGAACGGACGCTCGCGCTCGAAATGTTGACCGCCATCCGCCGCGCCGGCGCGGGGATCATTCTGACCTACTGGGCC
>JAYTUF010000111.1:0-2785 GCA_043744755.1 Anatilimnocola sp. | reverse complement strand
CCGAAATGAAGGCCGTGAATCCCGCTCTGTCGAGCCGCGCCGGCGGCAGTCTGGAAACGGTGACTGACCCCAGCGGCATGACACGACCGTTAAGCTCGTCTTATCCGGTGCGAGTGCCCCTCAGCGGCAGCGCCGGCGCGGTGCAGGTGGGAATGCAAGGGCAAGCCCGGATTTACACCGGCTGGCAACCGATCAGCAGCCGGGTTTATCGTTACGCGGCCAAGACTTTCCATTTCGATTTGTAAAGTTTGCTTCAAGAACATCGTCAGAGTGAGTAGTGTTGGCCTAGATTTTGGGATACTAGTTTGCGTATTCATCGGCAGGATGTATTCAACAGTGCGGCCTTCACCGCACTGACATTGGGGCCGTTAACGTCGTTGGTCCGTTTGTGGCGACTGAAGGAGCCACGCACACGATTTTGCCGCTTCGGCGGCTAGGGAGAATTGAAGAATGTCCGCAGAAAACGCAGAAGGTCAGGCGCCAGAAGCTGCCGCCGCCCCCCCCGCCCCGCAACAGCAGCAGATGGTTCAAGTGGAAGTGGATGACACGCACGTCACCGCCACCTACTCGAATTTCTGCCGCGTGACCGGCTCGCCCGAAGAGCTGATCATCGATTTCGGTCTCAATCCGCAGCCCGTCGGCATCCCCACCAAGGCGATTGCGGTGACCCAGCGCGTGATCGTGAACTACTTCACGGCCAAGCGCCTACTGCACGCCCTCTCGATGTCGGTCCAACGCCACGAAGCCGTCTTCGGCGTCCTGGAAACCGACATCCAGAAGCGCCTCAAGCCAGGCCTCCGCTAAGCGCGCAGCAACGGGCTAGCGATTATTGCTTTCGGCCGGGAAGTAAATCTCCCGGCCGAAAGTGTTTCTTGAGCGCGGCAGAGATGTAAAGCGGTTCACTTCAGCACAATGCAACCAAGCCTGATATAATTCTGGGGTATCAAGTCAATTGTAGAGGTGATTACATGACCACGGTTACTTTGAATTTATCCGCCGATCTGCAGCAGTTTGTTGCCGACCAGACTCAAGTCGGCAGCTACTCCGATTCTGCTGCGTATATTCAAGCACTGATCCAACGGGCGAAAGTGGGCAACGCCAAGATTGCTGAATTGCTCGACGAAGGCCTGAACAGCGGAGACCCCGTGTCCCTAGATGTTGACGCGTGGAAGCGCATTCGCGCCGAAGTCGAAAAGCGGCGAAGCAATGGCTGAACAGATTGCGATCCGCCGTCAAGCGCAATTCGACATCATCGAACTGGCCGCGTTCCTGGACTCCCACAGTCCTCGGGTAGCTGATCGCTTTCTCCGTGAATGCGAAGCAACGTTTCAATTGCTGCTTACATCGCCCGGGATTGGCAGCCTCTATCCGACGTCAGTGCCGCGACACCAGGGAATCCGCGTTTTTCCAATTCGCGGGTTCCCAAATCACGTTGTCTTTTACTTCTCCAGGGAAGTAGCAATTGAAATTGTCCGCGTTCTGCACGGGGCTCGTGATCTCGACTCAGCGCTTCAAGAAGTTTGATCAACTCAAGGATCCTCATTTCCGCAGTTTCTTCAGCGACTCCAACACGCTCTTGACACCCGCCAATTGCTCCACCGCCGCGGCGAGGGCGTCTCGTTCTGTCTGCACCACATTCGCGGGCGCTCGGGCAACGAAGCTTTCGTTGGTTAGCTTCGCTTCTTTCCCCTTGATGAGGCCCAGTAGCTTTTGTTCGAGTTGCTGGTTCTTGGCGATCTCGGCGGCGACGTCGATGAAGTCCTTGAGATCGACGTAAATCTCCATGCCCGTGAGCGTCGCTTTGCTATGGCTGGCGGGGGGCGTGGTCGTGGGGCCGAGCGCGATGGCTTGGGCGTTGGCCATCGACTGGAAGTAGGGGGCCATCGGTTTCAGGAGCGAAGCAATCTCTTCGCTGCAAGTCACGCTGAACTCGATAGGGCTCTTCATGCCGATGTTCTGCCGGCTGCGAACCTCGCGGAGGGCGCCGAGCGCGGCTTGGAAGGTCGCGAAGCGGGCTTCAGTCGGTGGGTCTTGATGGGCGGCGTTCATCTCCGGCCAAGGCGCGGTGATGCACAGCGGGGCAGCCGGCGTTGGTTTTTCCAAGCCACGGATGGGCGCGATCTGGCCCAGCAGTCGCCAGATTTCTTCCGTGACAAACGGCATCAGCGGATGGAGCAGCCGCAGCAGCACATCCAGCGTGTGCGCAAGGACCCGCTGAGCGCCCGGCTTGGCGGCCGGGTCTTGCAGGCGGGCCTTGGTGATCTCGACATAGAAGCTGCAGAAATCATCCCAAGCAAAATCATAAAGGGCCTTCGTCGCATCGGCGTAGCGATACGATTTGAGCGCTGCCGTCACTTCGCCTGTCACCGTCGCCAGGCGCGAAATCAGCCAGCGATCCTCGACCGGCAATTCCCTTAGTTGGAGTCCCGGCTTCAGCCGGTCCCCCTCCCCGTACCCATCCAAATTAATCAGCGAAAACCGCGCCGCGTTCCACAACTTATTCATGAAGTTGCGAGCCACTTCAAACCGCTCACTCACCACCGGAGCTCGCGGCAGGGCCACATCTTCGGGCTTGCTCGCCCACTGCGTCGAAAACTCTTTGCCGCACTTGGTGCAGGCCACGCGATGCAGCACGCGATTCTTCACGGTTTGATCGACGAGCGCCTGGCAATGCGGACATTCAAATTGCACCGGCATCCGCACATCCTGCGTTTCGGTCGTAAGCGCGGCGAGGCCGAAGCGCAACGAGTCCGCGCCGAACTTCTCGATCACATCGAGCGGATCA
>JAYTUF010000110.1:0-10881 GCA_043744755.1 Anatilimnocola sp. | reverse complement strand
CCGGTGGCGGCAACAAAGCAGTTGGCCGTGCCGCGATCGTCGGCCACGATCAAGTGCTCGCCGACCACGACGGGCGATGGCACATAGCACTTGGCGTTGGTCACATGCCAGGCAACGTGCGTCTGAGTCACGTCGCCGCGGCCATCGGGGCGAATCCCCATGACGTGATCGGTGGGATAGCCGGCCGCCATGAACAGCAGCTTGCCGTCAAAAACCATCGAAGCCACGAACTGCTCCGTCGGCCCTTCGATCTTCCAGTTCTGCGAGCCGTCGCGCGGGTTCAAGCTGATGATGTGCTTGCTGCCCGAGAAGATCATCTGCGTGCGGCCATCGATCTCGCGAATTAGCGGCGTCACGTAACTGCGAATGCCATGCGCCCGTGGCAGCTTCCAGGCCACTTTGCCTGTCTCGCGCTGCAAAGCAACGATATAACTCTTGCCATCGTGATCGCCATTGACGATCACGGTCTCTTCAAACAGGATTGGACTGGCGCAGTAGCCATGCGCACTGATAAACTCGCCGGGCCGCTCGATCCATTTTTGATTGCCGTCGAAATCATACGCAGCGACGACCATCTTGCCCGGCGTGATCGGCCGCGGAGCGCCGACATTCGGCGCCGGGATGGTGCTGCCATCGACTTCCAAGAATGAGACGTACACCAGCTTGCCATCCGTCACCGGCGTGCTCGACGCAAAGCTGTTTAACGAATGCTTCGTTTCTAAGGGACCAGTGAAAACGGTCTTCTGCCAGAGCGTTTTGCCGCTCGCCCGGTCCACGCACAGCAACACTCGTTCTTTCGTTTCGTCCAAGCAAGCAACCAGAAAAATGCGGTCTTCCCAGACAATGGGCGAAGCATGGCCGGTCCCCGGTACCGCGACTTTCCAGACGAGATTCTCCCCCTTTGTCGCATCCCACTGCTGGGGCACTTTCGCTTCGAGACTCGTGCCATCGCCGCGCGGACCACGCCAACCGGGCCAGTTCTCGCCTGCGGTGGTCAGGCTAGTGAAACCCGAAACGGCAACAGCGGACAGCAACAGCATCCAGTTCCGCATGAGGGAAACTCCGGCAGCGGGTGGGGTGGGATTGGAGAAGCGGTGCCCAAATCATAATCATTGCCGGTCCGTTTGTCGCCTTTCGCTCCGCGAAAGAGCGTTCTTTCGCGGAGCGAAAGACGACAATGGGAACATTGCATCAAATACTCACCGCGCCTAAAGTAGAGCGTTGAGCCGGTGCCGCTGCTACGACGATAAGTAATTGGGTTGGCAGCGTCACGCGGCCCGGACCACCGGCATGTACTTCTTCAAAAAGCGACCGCCGAAACCACTCCTTCAGCGCCGCTGGCGTTGGAGTTGGCGTTCGTCGTTTTGGCTGCATTCGATCCTGGTCAGCACGGTCCTGATGGAATGCCTGCTGGTCGTCGCGGTGCCGATGCCTGCCGGTCCCGCTGCCGAGCAGATTGTGCTGGTCGCCGCACCGCTCGCGGAACCGCAAGAGCCGCCGCCTGTTGAGATCAACGCCTTCACGCCGAATACCCAAAACTGGCTGGCGGAGGAAGCGGTCGATACCAGTCAGGTGGAAGCCGCCCAAGGTGATCCGCGCTGGGAGCGGCTCACCGAAGCTGACCTCGACCAGCGCTCGCCTCAGGAAAAGGCCGCCGCCAGCGACTTTCTGGCCGCCCGCGTGATGGACTCAATCGCCGAAGCAGAAAAGCATTCGGACGAAGAGAATCTCCAGCGACTGAAGCAATTAACTCGTCAGTTGAACGATGGTTCCACCGCGGAATCCATCGCGCAAGTAACAACGCAAATCAGCAAGTTCCTCGGCACCGGTCCACGGGCCAGCGAACCCGCCAAAGAACCGGTCGCCGGCGATTTCGAAATCGACACCGCCCAGTTGCACGACGTCCGGCGCGAAATGCTTTCCGACGGCACGTTCAAATACATCGCCATCCTGATCGACGCCGCCGGCCGCACCAACGAAACCGAAATGCCCGCCGCCGAAGGGGAGTCGGCTTATAAGACGTTCGAACTCATCAAGCAAAACCCGCTGCTCGAACGGGTCTATCGCGGCGTCGTGATGTCGCTGCTGGATAAGGTGCTGAAACCGAATCCGTAGGGGTCATTTACTCACGGTATTAACCCAAACAACTGCATCGACATGATCACACCCAGCGCGGAAAAATAAATCCCGGCCAGCACCAGGCCGATGCGCACAAACCAGTTTGGTCGCAACTGCGGCGGCAACAACGTGGTGTTCACGACCAGGGTGTGCCACGAGCTGATGGCGAATGCGAAGTTATAGAATGTGGTGGACATCTGAAAAATAAAGCCGGGCTTTTCGGTCACCCACAAGATCGTCACGCCAAACAGGGCATATACGCAGAGCACGATGAAATAGACATATTTCACCGCCGTGCCAGGCAGTTGTCGAAGCTGCGGGCTGGCTGTCCAAAACACATCGACCCATCGCCGCACAAAACCATCGGCGGTGGTTGTCTGGCTCGTGATCATCACTAAGAAGCCGCAAAACAGGGTGCAGCCCCACAGGAAAGCGCCCAGTCGCGGGCCGGAGATAAAGGGCCGCAGCGCCGCGGAATGGGCGAGCGTTCCCTTGATCGGCTCGGTCACACGCTGGTCCACGCCGCCGGCGGTTAGCGCAGCGCCGGTCCAACTGCCGGCTTCCGTACCGCGCGGCAAGAATTCGACCGAGAGTATGCTCGGCAGCGAAACCCCGATCAGGCAGGCAATCATCCACACGCAAATCTGATCGCGAGCGATGTGGATGTACCACCGTCGCCAGCGCGGCAATGTTTCCGGATTCACCAGAAATACGCTTCCCTCGTGCGACAAGCTGATGCCATGTCCGCCGACCAGGCTGGGAATCGAGCCGACCTTGCTGCCCATGCCCCAGCCCTGATCGCGCGTGAAGTTGCTGATCGGCGCGTTGGTTAAACCACCGTTGCCCGCAATCGCAGCCAGACTGCCGAGCGTGGCAATCAGCGAGAGATTCAGAATGGGGAGCTTGCGCTCCTTCAATAGCAACACGAACACATTCTCGGTGTTATAGCCATCCCGTTTGCCGTCGCCATCGACATCCTGGAATTTGATTTCCTTGCCCTTCGCGTCCTTGGCCCAGGCATCGGGCTTACCGTCGCCATCGGTATCGATGCTGGGGAGCAACGCTTCATCCACGTCCAGCCGGCCATCGGCGTCAAAGTCTTCGCCCGGATCAAGCAGGCTATTACCGTTCTTATCTTCATCACAATAAATCGGCACGGTGCCGACTTTGAAGAGTCCCGTCACAATCTCAGTCCACGTTGCCGGCCGGGTGAAGAAAATTCCCAAGAACAACAAAAAGCTAATCACCGCAATCAGCTTAAAGCTCATCACGACCTTGAGTGAGTTGTAAATCTTGCCGCCAAAGATCAGGGGGATGAAAATCATCACATAGAGACCCGTGGAAACCCACTTGTGCATCCACCAGTGCCAGGCGATTTTGTCGGGCTGCGGCAAATCCCCCAAAAAGATCGCCTCCAGCGGAATGGCCGCGTTGACCGCCAGATAAGGCGCGACGGAACCCCAATCGAGCAGCAGGTAAAAGCCGACCCAGAACAGCGGGTGCGGCCAGATGCGAAACTTGCCGCTGAAGATTGGTTCGCCGCAATAGAGTGTGTACCGACTGATCTCGATGTTGTAGATCACCTGAAAGACGATGCTGACGGTGGCGATCCAGAGGAGCGCCCCACCATACTTGGCGGTGACCGCCGGCCCCGCAAGCCACTCGCCGCCGCCGATCGCCGCGGCCCCCATCACCAGGCCGGGACCGAGCATCGCCAAAATGTTCCGCCAGCGAAAAATCGGCGCGTCGGCCAGCTCATCGACATTCCACTGGGGCATTTCGTGCGAACCGGGCCAGGGGGCTGCGGCGGCAGGTTTTTTGGAACTTGATTGGGGGCCCATCGGCAGAGGCTCGAAGCGAGTGGAAGAGGGAAAGATGGCAAGCCCGCCCATCATCGGTTGCCCGCGCCCCCCGGTCAACCGCTAAACCACCTCAAAGCACGCGTTGCGAGCAACGCGGCGAAATGAGGGCTTCTCAGGTACAATCAGAATTGAGTCAACTGACCAATCCAGGTCGTAAAGAGGTCTCGTGCTATGCCCCAAGCGGTCGTCGATCCGGAAGAACTCCGGCAGTTCGCCCAGAGTCTGAAGAAATTCAACGCCCAACTGCGAGATCGCGCCGGCTCGCTCGGCAATCAACTGGCGACCTTAAGCGCCAGTTGGCGGGATCAAGAGCACAAGAAGTTCTCCGAAGAATTCGAGCAGAATATGAAGGTCTTGCTGCGGTTCACGGAAACCGCGGATCAGTATGTGCCTTACCTGCTCCGCAAGGCGGAACACATCGAAGACTATTTACGTTCGTAATTTCGTGTCATGGCCAAAACAGCGCATATCACCTCGACCGAAGCCGTCGTCGCCTTACGCGCGGCGCTGCTCCAATTCGCTGAAGACGCGAATCACGCCCTGGTCGCGCTTTCCATGGAAGGCCGGCGGCCCGTTGACTGGATCGAACAAGATCGCACTCTCTACTGGCCCCGCGAAATGCGCCGCGCGTCGGACCGCGTGGTCGAATCCAGGTTGGAATTGCAACGCTGCGAACTGACCATCAGCGGCGAAGACCGCCGGGCCTGCATTCAGGAAAAGAAGAATCTCCAAAAGGCGAAGCAGCGGCTGGAGTTGACGGAAGAACGCATCGCCGCGGTCCGCCGCTGGAAATATGAGATTCGCAAAGCGGTGGAAGAGTTTGAAGTGCAAATTGCCAAGCTGCAGAGGTATCTCGAAAGTGACGTGCCCGTGGCCGCCGTCGAATTGCAACGCATGGCAACCGCGCTCGAAGCTTATACACGAACCTTTGCGGACGCTTCGTCCCCCGCAGCCACGGAGACCAGCGGATGAGAGTTTGCGACCTTAGTTCGGGTGTCGGCCAGTTGAGCCAGGCCTATGGCAAGCTTAAGGAGCGGCTCGTTGAAACTCGAGAAGTCTGGACCGACGATGCCTTTCGCCAGTTCGATCAGCAACGGCTGAACGAAATTCCCAATCGCTTGCAACTGATGGTCGCTGCGGTCAACAAGCTGGCGGAGGTGCTCTCAGTGGCCGAGCGCGAATGCGGCGAACCTCGTGACGAGAGCTGAAACAATTCGTCCTCTCAAGATAAACAGCATTCAGATTGACACCCAGGAACGAGACACCGGTGACCACGGCCAGCATCACGACTCAGCAACAACGGCAACTAATTGCCCGCCTGGCGAAATTGGTCGCCGACCGCGCCGGCGAAGAAGCGCAGATTCGCCAGCGTCATCAAACGAGGCTCGCCGCGATGCTGCAGCGCTACGAGCAGCAGCGCAATCAAATCATCTCGCAGTTTGAAAACCGCCACGCCGGCCGGATTGGCGATTACAAATCTGCTCGCGATGCGGTGCTGGTGAAGTACGAAACGGCGGGGCAGCGGGTGCTGGTGGAAGAAGATCGCTTTGACAAAAAGGAAAAGGAGCAGCACACCGAGTCGATCGACGACGCCCGCAATCTGCTGCAGCATCGTCGCGACCAGATTCAAGCCAACTACAAAGAGGCCGAGGTCCTGCCGCGCATTGAGCTCGCCCAGTTCAAGCGGCAGATCGAGCAATGCGAAGCGCAATTCGCGGTCATTGAGGCCGATGCCCAGGCCGTACTGCGGCCGCGGGCGCCGTGGCCCGAGAACACGGCGCCCCCTCCGTCCGTGCCGGAGAACCTGCCGAAACAAAGTTACTTCGAGCGGATTTCGGGCA
This sequence comes from Anatilimnocola sp., assembly GCA_043744755.1. Lineage (GTDB taxonomy): Bacteria > Planctomycetota > Planctomycetia > Pirellulales > Pirellulaceae > Anatilimnocola. The sequence continues at coordinate 5,060 of JAYTUF010000110.1, read as the reverse complement.
GCTTGTCTTTCGCCGGCAGCAAACTGTACGAACTCAAACAAGAACGAATCGCGCGGTTCCTGGAAGATGGCTGGCCGTTTTTGATCTTTCTCTTTTCGCTGGTCCTGTTCCTGGCACTGTTCGTGGCGGGCTTAATCTGGTCCCTGCTGCCTGGCCTGGCCTGGATGATTGCCCTCGGGGCAGCGGTGCTGCTGCCGATCGTGTTCTCCGTAGGAACGTGGCAAATTCTCCGGCCGATTGCGCAGCGTCATGCCCTGCGGATCACGGGCGAGTTTCAACAAGCCATCGCCGAAGCCCGCGCGTTCGCTGCTTCCGCCCTGCGTTCCGCGCAGGCCGACGCCGATCGTCAGCAACGACAACTGGCCGAGCGCCGCGACGACAGCCTGGAAGCCGCCTATGCCGAATGGGAACGAACGCACGAACAAGAGATCACGCGGCATCGCAAGGTCACGCAGCAGGCGATTGGCGCTTATGGAGAGCAACGCTCCAGCATTGAACAGAAGCATGAAAGCGAATTGCTGACCATCGAGGAGCATGCCCCGTCGGAGATCGAACGCCTGGAAGAGGAGTTTCAACGCCAACTAGTGCAAGTCAGCACGAACTTTCGCGCCGAACGCACCGTCGAGCTCCAACAGTTGGACACGCAATGGCAAGACCTGCTTACCCGCTGGAGGCACGGGCTCGCGCAGTTCGAACAGGTACTCGGTGAGATGAATGACTATTGCGATGCGCGGTTTCCTTCGTGGCGAACGTTGGCCGCGCGTGATCCTTCGATCCTCAAAGCGGCCGCGAATAACGTGAGCGCCGATCTCGCGGCACTCCGTTTCGGTCACTATCTGTTCGATCCCGCCGCTCTGGCGGGCGAAGCAACGGGGAGCGACGAATTCCAACTGCCGCTCACCGCCTGCGAGTTTCCCGCGGTACTTTCTTATCCCGAGGTCCCCTCGCTGCTGCTCGAAGCCGATGGCGAAGGCCGCGATGCCGCGGCGAGCGTGCTGCGGAATGTGATGCTGCGGATGCTCACTTCGCTGCCGCCGGGCAAAGTGCGCTTCACGGTGATCGATCCCGTCGGACTGGGCCAGAATTTCTCCGCCTTCATGCACTTGGCCGACTATGACGAGCGACTCGTCGCCAGCCGGATTTGGACCGAGTCGCAGCACATTACGCAGCGGCTTACCGACCTGACCGAACACATGGAAAAGGTGATTCAGAAATATCTGCGCAACGAATTTGCCTCGATTCAGGAATACAACGCGCAGGCGGGGGAAGTGGCCGAGCCTTATCAGATTCTGGTGATCGCCAACTTCCCCGCGAACTTCTCCGAAGAGGCCGCTCGCCGGCTGGTGAGCATCGCCAGCAGCGGCGCTCGCTGCGGCGTGTACACACTCATCAGCACCGATCGCCGGATGAAGCTGCCGCCGAATTTTGAACTTGCCGATCTGGAAACGCAGGCCGCCACACTGCTCTGGGACGACACCGCCAAAGCGTTTCGCTGGCAGCAGGCCGATTTGAATCCCTTGCCGCTGGTGATGGAGCAGCCGCCGGACGACGATCAACTCACCACGATGATTCGCACCATCGGGGCTGAAGCCAAGGCGAACTCACGCGTGGAAGTTCCCTTCAGCTCCGCCTTGCCGCCACTGGAGAAATGGTGGTCGGCGGACAGTCGCGTGGAGATTGAAGTTCCGCTGGGCCGGGCCGGCGCGAAGAAAATGCAGATGATGCGGCTCGGCAAAGGAACCTCGCAGCATGTGCTGATTGCCGGCAAAACCGGATCTGGCAAATCGACGCTGCTCAATGCTCTGATCACCAATCTGGCCATTCATTACTCGCCCGCCGAACTGCAGTTTTACCTGATCGACTTCAAGAAGGGTGTCGAGTTCAAAGCGTACGCCGCCCAGCGTTTGCCTCATGCCCGGGTCATCGCCATTGAAAGCGAACGCGAGTTCGGCATGAGCGTGCTGGAACGGCTCGATCAGGAACTGCGCGAACGGGGGGACCTGTTCCGCAAGCACACGGTGCAAGACGTACGCGGCTATCGCAATGCGAACCCCACGGCTGTGTTGCCGCGGATTCTGCTCGTGATCGACGAATTTCAGGAGTTCTTCACATCGGACGACAAAATCTCGCACAATGCTTCGCTGTTGCTCGATCGGCTTGTTCGTCAGGGTCGGGCCTTCGGCATTCACGTGCTGCTCGGTTCGCAAACGCTCGCTGGCGCGTATTCGCTGGCCCGCAGCACCATCGGCCAGATGGCGGTTCGCATCGCGCTGCAGTGCAGCGAGTCTGATGCGCATTTGATTTTGAGTGAAGACAACAGTGCTGCCCGGCTGCTCAATCGTCCGGGCGAAGCGATTTACAACGATGCGAACGGACTGCTGGAAGGGAATCATCCGTTTCAAGTCGTGTGGCTTTCCGATCACGAGCGCGAAGGCTATTTGAAACAGCTCAGTCGATTGTCCGACGAACGCCACATCTCCGCCGGTTCGCTCACCGTGTTTGAAGGAAACGAAGCCGCCGATCCGCGCGAGAATCGGCAACTGGTGCAACTTTTGCAATCGCCGCGGGCCGACACCGCTGTCACACCGCGGGCCTGGTTGGGGGCGGCCGTGGCGATCAAGGATCCCACTGAGGTCGTTTTCCGCCGGCAAGCAGGGGCGAACCTGCTCGTCGTGGGTCAGCAGGAAGAACTCTCGCTGGGCGTCATCGCCAATAGCTTCATTGCCATCTCCGCTGCGGTTTGTGCGGGTTCAACCGACGACAAAACTCCGGCCTTTTTTATTCTCGATGGCACCCGCCCCGATTCGCCCGAAGCCGGTTTCTGGCAACGACTCGTTAGCGAACTGAGCTTGCCTGCAATTGTCGCCCTGCCGCGCGATGCCGACGCGGTCATCAAGCAGTTGGCCGAAGAAGTGGACCGCCGCCTGGCTGCCGGCGATCAGGTTTCACCGCCACGGTTTATGATTGTGTACGATCTGGCTCGCTTCCGCCGGCTCAAGAAGAACGATGATTTCAGTTTCTCCGATGATTCAGGAGGCAGCAGCGCCGATAAGCAGTTCGTTTCGATTCTCCGCGAAGGCCCCGCGGTCGGCGTCCACACGCTTATCTGGAGCGATAACTGCACCAATGTCACCCGCTGGCTCGACCGGCAGACGCTCAGGGACATCGAATACCGCGTGCTGTTCCAAATGAGCGCCGGCGACTCCAGCCAACTGATGGATAGCCCCGCCGCCAGCAAACTCGGCCCGCACCTGGCGCTCTATCACAGTGAGGAACAAGGGCTGGCGGAGAAGTTCAGACCCTACGGATTGCCGACGCGCGAGTGGATTGAGTTTGTGAAACACGCGCGAAACGCAAGCGAGACTGTTTAACGTTTCGCGAGCGATCCAAATCGATTAACGAGTTTCTTCAGTCGCTGACGATAAGCAAAAAATTCCACCTCCAGATGGTGCCGCGGCGAGCGATCGTAACGCAGCCCGCCGCCCAGGTCGTCAGGCCCGCGAGACTTTAGCTTGCGGAACCAGTCTGCTTTCTGCTGATCGACTTCCTGAGCGCGGACAAACACCGCCATCAGCCGCGCTTGCCAATCGACGAGCGGCCAAAGTGCGCCGTTGGGCTGAATCAGGCCGGCGACGAATAGCCGGTCGTGCTGCGAGTGGAAGGCGTTCAAGAACAATCGCGGGGCGCCATCGTCCGTCATCACGAGCGCCGGATCGAGAAAAGGAAAGCTGGTTTTGTAGCCTGTTGCACAGAGAATGATATCGATCTGCTCCTCACGGCCATCGACGAACCGCACGCAATCGCCCTTCAGCCGTTCAACCGCCGGGCGGATTTGCACATGACCGTGCCCGACCGCGTAAAGCAGTTGTGAATTGACAATCGGGTGCGTTTCAAACAGGCGGTGATCTGGTTTCGGCAAGCCATATCGCTCCGGCCGGCCGACGGCGATGCTCACCAGCCAGGCAGTGAGGCGTTGTTTGAGCCAGGCCGGTACGTGCCACCGCGACAACAACTCGCCGCCGGCATCGAGCGGCCCGCCGAAGAGAAACTTCGGCAGGAAGTGATAGCCCCGCCGCAAACTCAAAAACGACCCGCTCCCGTGCGCCGCGGCTTCGACGGCCAGGTCGCAGCCGGAGTTGCCGCCGCCGATGACCAGCACCCGTTTGCCGCGGATCTGATCCGGCGTCTTGTAGTCGCGGGCGTGCAGCAATTGGCCGCCGAATTCCCCCGTGAACTCGGGCCAAGATGGCTGGCTGTGATGTCCATTGGCAACTACCACGCCCGCATAGCTGCGCGTTTCGCCATCGGACAATGTGACTTGCCAGCGCTCGTCACTGGTGTTCGCGGCTAGCTCCACCCGCCGCACTTCAGTCTGAAACCGCGTCACTTCATAGAGGCCGAAGTGCCGAGCATAATCGCGCAGATAAGCCAGCGCCTGCTGGTGACTCGGATAAGGAGGATATTCCTTCGGCATCGGAAAATCAGCGAACTGCGACATCCGCTTCGACGAGATCATGTGCGTTGAATGACAGACGCTGCTCGCAGGCCGGCCGAAGTACCAGTTGCCGCCGACGTCGTCTTCACGCTCCAATATCTCGACGTCGAGGCCCTGCTCGCGAAAGTTCTTGGCGGTCGCCAATCCCGCGGGACCGGCGCCGATGATGGCAAACGTTTCTGGCATTAGGCAAACGCTTGCCGGGTGCGATCAACCACGTCGTTATCCTTGCCGCCGGAGCCGCGCAGGTTGTAAACGCTGGCCGCGAGGAAGCGATCACGCCAGGCCGGCGAAATGTGCCGATAGTCTTCCAGCACGGCCGAGCTGAACTTGTAATCGTGCGAGTCGCGACCTTTCATAAAGATCAGTTCGCGTGCGCGGCGGATGAAGTCATCGGCCTGCTGGGCGGCGGGGTCGGAGACCCTCGCCGAACCGGGGGCGGCGGGGTCGGAGACCCGCGCCGAACCGCTGAGGGTGGGGGATTCGTACTTACGGCGTGGCGCGGGGCACGTCCACGGTATCCCGGTTCGGAACGCCGCTGCGGGATTGGATCGAGGGGCCGAGG
>JAYTUF010000109.1:0-2790 GCA_043744755.1 Anatilimnocola sp. | reverse complement strand
TTCGCCGCGTTCGCTTGCGACGCGCTCGACGTTCGAATCGGGAAAGGGAAACACGTTGCGAGCAAGCGTGGCGAAATGGTTATCGCATCTGCTTTAGTAGGAGTCGGGAGTGGGAGAGATCAACTTTGATTCCCGATCCCTGATTTCCCGACTTCCCGACCTCCCGACTCCTGGCCACTGGCAAGCATTGCTTCCCGTAGCGCGCCATGCGCACAATAACGCAGAATCGAGTCTGCCGCGGGATGTGCTTCCCGGGCTTTTCTTTTTCCGTCAGGAGCTGAATCATGCGCAAGACTGTATCGTTTGCCAGTCTGCTCGTTTTGTTCGCGGTGTTTGCCGCTTCGAGCCAGGCCGCCAACAAGTGGGGCCTCAAGGAAGGATCGCCGGAGCTCAAGTCCGCCGGGCAACTGGCGTTTGGTCCCGAAGGCGTGTTGTTCATCGGCGATGCCAAGGGCGCGCAGATCGTGGCCATTGATACGGGCGATGCTAAGGGCGAAGCAGCCAAGGCCAAGTACGACATTGCCAACTTGAATGAAGCCCTCAGTGCCGCGGCCGGCGGCTCGAAGGTCACCATCAACGACGTGGTCGTCAATCCCGCCAGCGGCAATCTGTTCATCTCCGTAAGCAAGGGAGACAACCAACCCGGGCTGATCAAGATCGACGCAGCGGGCAAAGTCAGTGAAGTTTCGCTGACCAAGACCCTGTATCAAAAGCTCGCGCTGCCGAATCCTCCGGAAGACAAAGTCACGGGCGAAGGTCCGCGGGCCCGCAATCGTCGCAACGAAGCGATCACTGACCTGGCTTACGCTGAAGGCAAAGTGCTCGTCACCGGCATGACCGCCGAGGCCGCCCCGTCGAACATTCGCGAGATTACGTTCCCCTTCGCCGAAGCCGACACCGGGACGCAAGTCGAAATCTATCACGGCGCTCACGGCAAGCTCGAGGACTACGCCGCGATCCGCGCGTTCGTGCCGATCACCATTGATGGCCAGCCTTCGTTGCTCGCCGGTTTCACCTGCACGCCGCTCGTGCGATTCTCGGTCAGCGATCTGGAAGCGAACAAGGGCAAGAAGCTGCGCGGCACTACGGTCGCCGAACTGGGCAATCGCAATCAGCCGCTCGATATCGTGCTGTATGAAAAGGGTGGCGAGAAATTCCTGCTGATCTCCAACACCACACGTGGCGTAATGAAAGTCAGCACCAAAGACATCGGCCGCAAGGAAGGGATCAACGAACGAGTCAGCGACAAAGCGGGCCAAACGTATGAGACCATCGCCGACCTGCAAGGGACGGTGCAACTCGACCGCCTGAACGACACGCAGGCCGTTGTGGTCATCAACAAGGAAGGCGCCCTGGCACTGAAGACGGTTGCCCTGCCGTAACCATTTTCGTGGGGCAAGTTTCGAACTTGCCAGTTGCGCGGATAAACCATAACGCAAAGAGGCACCCCGGGTCGAGGCGTTTGCCGATACCCGGGGCTAACGGCGAAATCATCCCTTGATCCCGAAGGGATCGCAGCGCCGAGATGCTGCGATCCCTTCGGGATCGGCAGATCGAATTTGCCTCAGGAACCCCAGGTGTCGCTACGCTCAACCTGGGGCTAATTGCTTTGATCCCTTCGGGATCGATTCAAATGCACTCACGAAGCAGAACAGTCTCAGAAGCTAGTGCTGGTGGCTAAGAAGAACAGTCAATCACAATCCGCCTGTTGCCTTCAATCCAGCGCCTCCCAACCGTACCGCCTTGAGCACCGCGCTCGTCGCTTGCGACTTATTCAGCACGTAGAAGTGAATCCCGGGAATGCCGCAGTCGATGAGCTCCTGCACTTGCCGTGTCGCGAACTCGACGCCGACTTGAAACTGCCAATCGGCATCATCCTTCTCGGATAGCCGCGCGATGAACTCCGCCGGGAGTCGCGCTTTGCACAGCGACGTGATTCGCTGAATCTGCCCCAAATTCGTCACGGGCAAGATGCCGGGAATGATCGGCGCGCGAATGCCCAGTTGCTCGCAGGCCACGCGAAAGCGGAAGAAGTCGGCGTTGTCATAGAACAACTGCGTGATGACGACATCCGCCCCGGCCGCCACTTTTCTTTGCAGGTTTTGCAGGTCCACTTCAAAGTTGGGCGCTTCCTGGTGGGTCTCCGGATAGCCGGCGACGGCGACACCATAGCTGGGGAACTCGCTCTTCACCAGTGTGAGCAATTCGTTGGCATACCGCAGGCCGCCTTCCACGGGCTTGAACTCGGTCTCGCCTTTGGGCGGATCGCCGCGGAGGGCCACGATGTTATCAACGCCCCGGCCGCGGGCTTCACGCAAATATTCGCGCAGTTGATCGACGGTCGCTCCAACACAGGTTAAGTGCGAAGCCACTCGCACGCCGAAGCGGCGTTTGACTTCCGTCGTGATCTCCAGCGTCTTCTTCTGCGTGCTGCCGCCCGCGCCATACGTGCAAGTGATGACATCGGGCTTGAAGGCCATCAATTGGGCGACATGGTCGTACATGGCCGCTTCGGACGCGGCCGTCTTGGGCGGGAACAACTCGAAGGAGAGTGAAAACTTGGCGGGAGGGTAGAACGTCATGGAAGTCGCAAATACTCCAGCTTAGTAGGGTCCGCTGTGCGGACCATTGTTAGGATCGCCGATTAAATGACTTTTCGATTTGCTGACTCCTCGCGACCGCCGGCCTTGTGCCGGTGGGGCGCTCACTGGTCAGCTACCATTGAACCATGATCAGACTCCGCGACCACGGGGCTTGCCCCCGTGGAGCGATCACTGATGGGCTACGTCG
>JAYTUF010000108.1:0-10901 GCA_043744755.1 Anatilimnocola sp. | reverse complement strand
TGAACGAAGCGGCCCCCGATTTGCTTCGTTACTTTGGGCTCAGCATCGCCCCTTCGGGTCCGACGGACAAGACTCGAGAATTGACGACAACTTACGTGACTCGCAAGGAATAACCCCTCGTTTCGGAATTTACGGTACTCGCAGTGGTGAGGAGATTTTGACGTGAAACGTATTAGTCCTGCAACAGTGACCTTCGGCGTAATGGCCGTGGTCCTCGGCCTGGTGGCCGCCTACATCGTCAAGCAGGCGATGTACAAACCCGAAGTGGCGGTTGTTCCGCCGCCGCCCCCGGTGCCCGCTCCGATCGATCCGGGCGTGCAGGTGGTGTTTGCCCGCAACAACATACCCAAGAGCGGCCGTCTACTCCCGGCCGACATGATGATCGCCTACGTGCCCCGCACGTCCAAGGCGGCCACCGGCACGTTTGCCAACCAGAACATCGCCGAAGGACGAATCACCAACCGGATTATCAAGGCTGGTCAGGCGATTCGTGAAGAGTATCTGCTCGGCATCGGCGAAAGCTTGCCCGATTTGTCCGAGCGGCTGCCCCCCGGTATGCGAGCGGTCACCGTCGGCGTGCAGGGATCCGAAGCGGGCGGCAAGCGGCTCGGCGAAGGAGACTTTGTCGATATCTCGCTGACCGTCGAAGGTTCGCACCCCGACCTGGGCGAAGTCTCCACGCGCACGCTGATGCGGAGCGTGCTGGTGGTTGACGCCGCAGCTGGTCGCCCGGTGATTCGTGGCGTGAATAATCGCATCTATCGCGACATCAGCTCGATCACCGTCGCCGTGAAACCGGCCGATGCCAACAAGCTGATTGTCGCGCAACGAACGGGCGTACTGAGCGTGAACCTGGTGGCCTCCGCGGATGTGCCAGGCGCCCCGGTCGATGTGAACGACGGCATCACTCGTCGTCAGTTGCTCGGCCTCAAGGAAGTGGTTCCCGTACCGCCGCCCAAGAAGCATTTGATTGAGAAATGGTCGGGGGGCCAGCTCCGCGTGGTCGAGATGAGCGATGGTCGCGTGAAGGAATCCCGCGATGTGAACACGACCACCAGGCCGATTGTTTCGCCGCCAGCGCCGGTCGCGCCTGAGTTCCGCACCAGCTACATCCCCAGCGGAGTAGCAGAACCCGTGGAACTGGGTCCGGATCAGTAGTCCCTGGTTGGGCGCAGGTCTCCGACCTCGCCTGGTTGGGCGCAGGTCTCCGACCTCGCCCGTTTGTCCCGCACCTCGATTGATTCCGCCAACGACGCAGACGCCGCACCGCAGCCATGAGCATCCTCACCACCTCACCGACCAGCAACCAACGCCCGACCGCTCCGCGGCCTGGTGCCTGCGGGCGGAGGCTGCGCCGCGGTTATGTTTCGCTGATGGCAATCTTTCTCATCATCATCGGCATCGTCACGTTGATGCTGGTAGTGAACTGGACTTACCTGGTGCTGATCAGCCGCCACACGTTGCGGCTGAGCGATACACTCGCTCTGACCGCGGTGAGCCAGTTGCTGGACGAACAAGTCCTGTCCGACTCGCAAAGTTTTCCAGCTACGCAAGCGAACGACATCACGGCCGCGACAAATGAGATCACAACCCCCGTCACGGGGTTTCTGGCTCGCAACAACGCTGCCGCGGGTCCGACGCTCCGGCCGACTGCCGCTCAGTTAACGATCACACCCGCCCGCGTTGATAACGCGTCCGTCGCCGTGGTTGCCCCCAGCAACTTCACGACGACGCCCGGCGCTGGCGAACCATATAACACGTTGCGAGTGGAAGTCTTCCGCGATCCGAGCGGCCTGAACCCCGTGGAGCTGGTGTTCCGCGGACAAGGCTCGGGGAACACCGCCAAGATCACGAGTGCTTCGTTCGCGACACTCGATAGCCGAGTGGTTGGCTTCCGTCCGCTCGCTGCCGTGCGAGCGCCGGTCGCACCGCTCGCGCTCAACAGCACCGCGTGGTTCACCACACGAGTCACTGGCGCTAACGACACGCAGTTGCCTGATGGTCGATTTGAACTGGATTTCACACTCCTTTCGACCACCAGCCTGGGCACGGCCAACAGCGCGCTCCTCAGCTTGAACAATACGGCTGCCTTCAACCCGAGCAATGTTGCCACGCAAGTCACGACGGGCATCGGACCGGCGGACGTGAACGGCGTGACAGGCACGCTCGGACCATTGGCGGCAACTGCAGCCATGGCCTTTGATTCCGAGCAAACCAGCCCGGCCGCTCAGCTCGCTGCGATTGCCGCGGCGTTCAACACGGTCGCGGCGAGCAACAATCCCCGGCGAGTGTTTCCGATTTACTCGGGCGCGTTCACCGATCCATCCAACATTGTCGGCTTCATCGGCGCGCGAGTAATCAACGCCGATGGGGCCAATGGTGGCTCTGGTCCCCGGCTGCGGGTTCGCCTGCAGCCTGACTTTATCGTTCACAGCACGGTCGAGACCCGGCGATTGTTTCCGGGTGCGACCAGCGTTCCAGAAAACTTATACATTCACAAAATTCGACTGACGCGATAAGCGGTAGCCAAGTCGCCAAGTGATTTAAGGGAGCTTTCCGAATGTTTCTGCAATCGTCCCGGCAAACCGGTGAGAAGAGCGGTAACGGCCACGCCGATCCGATGATGCACGCTGAAAATCTGGAAGCAGAGTTTCAGCGGATGAAGACCGGCATCCATCGCGAGCTGCTCGATTCGCTCGATCTCTCGCGGATCGCTGGACTGTCCGAAGACGAACTCCGTGAAGACATTCGGCATTTGGCCGAAGGGATGATGCGCAGCCGCTCGCGGAAGTTGCCGCCGGTGGATGAAGAGCGGCTGGTCGATGAACTGATTGCCGAATCGTTCGGCCTGGGTCCACTCGAAATCTATATGCAAGATCCGGACGTCACCGACATTCTGGTGAACGGCCCCGGGGAAGTGTATGTCGAACGGCTCGGTCGATTGCAGGAGACTAACACCGTCTTCGCCGATGAAGAGCACTTGCTGCAAATCATTCAGCGGGTGGCAGCTCGCGTCGGTCGCCGGATCGACGAACACTCGCCCATGGTCGATGCGCGGCTCGCCGATGGCTCGCGCGTGAATGCGATCATCCCCCCGCTCGCCCTCGGTGGCCCGGTCCTTTCCATTCGCCGGTTCGGTCATCGCCCGCTCCAGATCAACGACATTCTTGTCCGCGGCTCGGTTTGCACCGAGATCATGCAGGTGCTGGAAGCGGCCATCGAAGGCCGGATCAACCTGATGATCAGCGGCGGTACCGGCAGCGGCAAAACGACGATGCTGAACATCCTGTCGCGATACATTCCCGCCAATGAACGACTAGTGACGATCGAAGACTCGGCCGAACTCAATTTGCAACGGAAGCACGTAGTGAAGTTGGAAACACGCCCCAAGAACCCCGAAGGCGCGGCCGAGGTTTCGCAGCGCGACCTGGTTCGCAATGCCTTGCGTATGCGGCCGGACCGCATCATCCTGGGCGAAGTTCGCGGTGGCGAAGCACTGGACATGTTGCAAGCGATGAACACCGGTCACGAAGGTTCGATGACTACGATTCACGCCAACGACACTCGCGATGCTCTCTCGCGGCTCGAAGTGATGGTCAGCATGAGCGGCTTTGATCTGCCCGTGCAAGTGACCCGTCGCTATATCGCTTCGGCCATCACCGTGGTCGTGCATCTAGCCCGGCTCAAGGGTGGTGCGCGGCGAGTGATGAAGGTTTCGGAAATCACCGCCCTCGATAGCGGCGACTATACGGTTCAGGATCTGTTCGGCTTTCAGCAAACGGGCGTCGATGAACGGGGCATTGCCCGCGGTCATTTCTTCGCGACCGGCAACAAGCCGCAGTTTGCCCGCCGCCTGGCAGAGACCGGCATTGAATTGAACGAACGGTTATTCACCGCCCGCAAATTGACCGCCGACTCGGCCATCGGCCCGATGACCAGCGTCGAAGGGAATGCGGCCGTCGCGCTGCAGGAGAATCTGGCATGACCGCACAAATCGCGTTAATCACCATCACCTTCGCGTCGGTCTCGGCAGGGCTCGCAGCCCTCGGACTGTTCCTGCGCGATTTGTTCACTCGGCAGCAAGTGGCCAGTCGCCAACGGCTGGAGTTTCAAGCCGAAGAACCCATTGGCGGCATCGATGGCTGGTTCTTCCGGCTCGTCGAGCACTCGGGCGTGTCAATGGACACCACCACCGCGATGCTGGTCGTGCTCGGCTGCGGTGTGGCCGGCCTGGGCATTCCGCTGGTGCTGTTCGAGAATCTGCTCGGCGCTGCCGGTGGCATGGTGCTGGGCATTCTCTTGGCACTTACTTATCTGAGCATTCTGCGTTTCTTCCGTTTGCGAAGAATGCAGAATGCCTTGCCGCAATCGCTGCAAGCCGTTTCGGATTCGATTCGCAGCGGACAAACGCTATCGGAAGCGTGCGACCTGGTCTCGAAAGAAATCAAAGGCCCACTGGGCTCTGAATTTGGTTATTCCCACGAACAGCTCGAACTGGGTCACTCGCCCGTGAGCGTAATGAACCGCATGGCCCGCCGTGTGCCGCTGCCGGAGTTCCGCATCTTCTCGACGGCCGTCGTGGTCCATCGCCGCGCGGGTGGAAATCTGTCGCTCCTCAGCGAGCGGATGAGCAAGGCGGCCCGCGATCGCCAGGAAGTCCGCAGCCACATGATGGCCGTCACCGCCGGTGGCCGGTTGTCGGCGATCGGCATGGTGATTGGGACCGTGGTCGCGATTGTCATGCTGGGTTGGATCGAACCTGACTATATCAACAAATTTATGAACAACCCCAAAGGCCCCTGGCTACTGGGAACCGCCATCGGTTTGCAAATCCTCGGCGGCCTGTGGGTGTGGCGGATTTTGCGCACGAGTTATTGATCCTCCTGCTCCTAAGAATTGGGATGTAGCCGCGTTCGCCAGAACGCGGGTAGGTTCGCATAATTCCCGAGTGATTCCCCGCGGTCTGGCGACCGCGGCTACCGTAAATCACTAGACGGAAACAATCATGATCCAAGACATTCAAACCTGGTTAGCCGATCGTGGTGCTCCCGAGTGGCTGCAAAGCCCGGTGGCCTGGTTCGGCATTGCCTGCTTCCTGCTCGCCGTGCCCGTGGTTTTGCGGTTGCTCTTCAGCAAGAAGAAGGACGAGCAGCCGGAGCGCGCTCCCGATCCGCGGCGTCCCAAGCAGACCGGCGTGTTTGGACCCCTGACGGATGCCCTCGCTTCGCAGATTCCGGAATCGGACAAGGAACGAATCGAGTTCGGCCAGATGTTGCGGCAAGCGGGCTTGTACAGCCCCACCGCCCGGTCGAGCATTTATGCTTACCGCTTTCTGCTCATGGTCTTCCCGCTGTTCTGTGCGGGATTACTGGCAATCTTTTCGCCCCCGGCGCACACTTGGACGATCTTGATTCTCGGCGGCATCACTGCGGCCGTCCTTTCGATCATGCCGCGTATGTGGGTTTACCTCCGGCGTCAACGCCGCGTGGCGGAGATCAACTCGGGCCTGGCCGACATGCTGGACATGCTGGGCATGTGCCTGGGCGGCGGGATGCCGCTGTCGCAAAGCCTCGATCACGTTTCCAAGAACCTGACCGCTTATCCTTCGCTGGGCGAAGAGCTGCAGATCATGCGCCGGCAGTCGGACGTCGGCAGCCTGCGGATGGCGCTCGCCGATTGGGCGAACCGCATCGACTCACCCGAAGTGCGGCAAGTGGCCACGCTGCTGACCCGCGGCGATCAACTCGGCGCCAGCATCAGCGGCTCGCTCTTGGAACAGGCCGATCACTTCCGCACCACGCGGAAGAACCTCGCCAACCTGCAAGCCAACCGCCTGCCGGTGTTCCTCACATTCCCGCTGCTGTTCTGCTTTGCGCCCGCCGCGCTGATCGTGTTGATGAGCCCCGCATTCATGGAGCTTTCGGAATTCTTCGATCCCGCGAGCGGCAAGAATCCGCTGGCTAATAACGAAACGATCAGCACGCGGCGAATCGTCGATACGCTGAACAGTCTCGATCAAACGATCAGCGAGACTCGGCCAGGCGCGTCGAGCGTGCTGAACGAAGAACGCTTCCGCCGCCCGCAACGCCCGCAAGGCCAATTGCCTCGCCGTCGTTCGGAAAACGCCAACGTCATTCAAGATCAGGGCGAATAATGACGCTCGAGGGGCGAGTTTCTAACTTGCCCGTCAACTCAACTCAACACGCTGTCCCCTTGGAAGCCTGCAAAGGAATCCGAGGGGACAGCTCTCGGTTGCTTTCTCATAATGCCGCTCGCACACTGCTCACCGCGTGCTGAGATCGATCACCCGCTCCGCCACCAGGTGCGGTTTCTTCAGGGCTTCGATCATCCCGCGCTTGCCATAAATGCCGACGGGCTTGTTCTCGTACTTCCGCAGGTTGAGCCCCGGTCCGGGAGTGACAAACGCCACCGGGTTGCCATCCGAATCAACGAGGGCATAACTGGCCGCGGCTTTCAGGCCATCGCGCGATAGGACCGGCTGCAGCAGGCCCACGCCGTCGTAACGAGCGGCGGACGGAGATGACCCGCCAGTACCGGATCGGGCAGCCGCGAGCAGCGGATCGTTGGGAATTGTGAATGTCTCTTCAAACTGACGGATCTTTTCCAGCAGCAGCCGGGCCTGGCCCCGCTCCTGCGGCGATTGCCCGCCATCGACGATCCGCTGGACTGAATCGCGAATCGGGTCCAGGTTCCACGTCTCGCGGGGCTGAGCGACGTGCAGGGAGAGTTCCAGATCGAGCCGCGTCAATTGCTCGGTCGCGGCGGCTGTATCGAAGGTTGCAGCGCTATTGCGCACGACTTTCTGCGCCAGCGGCAATGGCTTCGGTGTGGCCTCAGGTCGAGCGAGCTCGCGATTTGGCTCGCGAATGCTGTTCTGCATCTGTTCGCGACTAGCCATCCGCAGTTCGATCGAAGGCGCCGGCACACCGGCGCTGCTGTCGATTTTCCGCGGCTTGCGCGGCACGAAGCCATCGGCCGACAGGCTGTTGTTGCGAGCGGCTGGGACAGGCTGTTGATGCTCGGTGAGACGAATGTCATTGGAATTGGTTCGCGCCGATCCCAGGTCCGTCAGCACGATGGCTGGCTGCGTTGGTTTCTCAGCCCGCTCAGCATTCATGGCGGCAATCGCTGCCAGCGATTCTTTCAGCCGGGATACGCCCGTGCCGACTGCGGCTTGCACTTCCGGCAAATCGCGGGCTGGCTTGCGAGGTTTTGCCGCGAGCACTGCGGAGTCTTGTTCGCGCGGCGGCGACTTGGAAACTTGACTGGTATGAATCCAACGAAACTCACCGGCAGGGGGCGCGATCTTGAACCAGATTTCTTCTCCATTGGCCGTGCGGAGCTTCTTCTCCCCAATGGCTTCGATCAGTTCTCCCGGCCGCAGTTTGACCTGGGACGTATGATCGCGAATGTCTTCGATCGAGGTGCCAACCCACGAAGTCGTTTCGGTCAGCACGCGATACACGCCCGCATCGTCGGTGTCTTCGACAGCGCTTGCGCGAATCCAACTGAAGCTGTCTTCCGGCGGGCGAATGCCGAGCCAGCCCGCGGCTTCGCGGCGATAAACCTGCACCTGATCGCCGGGGAACAACTGATGCGTGATATAGAACCGCCGCGACGGTCCGCTGAGCACATCGGCCTGCTCGGCAATGACATACGCCGCGTAGGGATAGTCCTCGGCCGCGCACATTTCCTTAAGAACGAACGAGCTTCCACTCAGCAGCGCAACAGCAACGAGCAAACGATGGAGCATGGCGGAAACTCGCGAAAGGCCAGATAGAAGTGCCCGAAATCATCGCCGCTTGTAGCGAGATTCTGCTCTAGGGGCAAGTTCAAGTCCGCTATCGTGGTCTTTCGCTCCGCGAAAGAACGCCCTTTCGCGGCGCGAAAGGCGACTAGGGTGACGCTAGCGGCGACGTCAACAATTGAGCGGGAGCATTCTTCCCGCCACGCAGGCCTTGCCATTTGCCGACAAATGACCGCCAGTAATATCGCGCCCAAAAGGGCCTGGCGGTGAGCGCCATCAACAGGCTGCCGCCCAGCGAGCGGAGCATCGTCTTCGCCACATAAGACAGCGGGAAGCGATGTTTCCGCAGCAAGTAGCCGCGGCCGCGACTGTACTTGAAATTCCGTTCCAGCAAGCGTTCGTCGAGCGTGTGCAGGGGATTGGGATGATGGATGCAGAGTTCCGGGCAATAGTCAATGCGTAAATCCTGACCCAGCATCCTCAAGAGTAAATCCGGCCCTTCGTCGCTGTTCCAGGGACTGTCGCAGCCCACGCCCATTCGCTCGTCGTAACGCAGGTCGCCCAACCGTGCGCGCCGCGCAAACAAGCCCGCCTCCAAGCAGCGCTCGAGCACGTTGCCGCGGGTGATCGGACCGCCGCGGATGTCCGGGCGACTCATGTATTCGACGCTGACGGAGATCGCGTCGATTTGCGAATCGGCAAATCGCCGCAGCGCTGCAGGCAACAGGCCGCGGGGATAATGGCAGTCATCATCGGGAAAAGTAATGACCTCTCCGCGGGCAAAGCTCCAGCCGTAATTGCGGGCTCGCGCAGCGCCGCGGCCGTTCATCGGCAAGTGGCGAATCTTGAACTCGGCCTGCTGCCGCTTTAACAATTCGCCCGTTTCAGGCCGACCGCTCTGATCGACGACGATCAACTCCACGTCGCGCAGTTGCAGCTCGTCGCCGTTCTGCAATTGCAGGTGGTCAATGAACCGCTGCAGGTCAGCGGGGCGACCCACCGTGGGGACGACGAGTGAGAGCTTCACAACGACAAGTCCTTTTCAGCCGGCAACGTGGTCGGCGATGTAGCGGATTGATGATCAGTAGCAATCAACAGGAACGGCGAGGCCTCGGTCCAAAGTCCCAATGGGTAGCGAGCCGCTGAGCTCGGGAGATCGGTTGACTTCAGAATGGAAGCTGAAAGATCTAGTATAGTTGCCAAGAAAATATCCTGGAAGGTTCGGCACCCGGCCCCGTTTTCTCGCGTCACAATACCGGCACGATCGTCAGGACTGGCATTCTCCGCAGCACTTGTTAGTTTGATGACACATGCTAGTGGATTGACAACGCTAAGAATTCGGGTGGATTAAATCAGCCGCCACGCGCTAGCGTGCGGTTCGGTGGCTGGTACACGTTCGGAACCGCAGGCTGATAAGACAATCATAATTCTAAGGTGTGTTGAACCACAAGTTTGATGACGCAATATGGCTCCTGGCTGTTCTCCATTTCTCAAAAGTGCTGCCGATGTTGATTCTTTCCCGCGGTTGGTTTTGCATCGTCATCTTCCTGCTCGGCGGCAGGCTCCCTGCAGCGGCAGACGTGCCGCTGGCTGAGCCAACCAAGCTTGATTTGTTTGAAGCGGGGAAAGGCGGCTACGGCCTATATCGCATCCCAGGCATCGTGGTGACGAGCAAGGGAACCGTGCTCGCCTACTGCGAAGCGCGAAAGAATGCGAGCACCGATTGGGGACACATCGACGTGGTCCTCCGTCGCAGCACCGATGGCGGCCGAACCTGGTCGCCGATGAAGAAGCTCGTGGAGCTGGAAGGAAAATTCACCCGCAATCCGGCCGCCGTCGCGCAGAAGCTTGGCAAGGAAGGCGAGATCACGATCAACAACCCGCTCGCGATTGCCGACCCGCGGCCGGGCGTGGTCCATTTTCTGTACTGCGTCGAATACAACCGCCTGTTCTACATGCGGAGTGAGGACGACGGCCTATCGTTCAGCAAGCCGCTTGAATTGACTGCCGCGGTCGAGAAACTCAAACCGACGTACGACTGGCAAAGCTTCGCCGTGGGGCCGGGTCACGGCATTCGTTTACAGAATGGCCGGCTGCTGGCCGCGATTTGGATCTCGACCGGCAAGGGTGGCCATGCTCATCGGCCGTCAGTCGTTTCGACCATCTACAGCGACGACGATGGCCAGACCTGGCAACTGGGCGATATTGTCGCCGGCGAAACGAAGCCGCTGGTCAATCCAAGCGAGTCCATCTTGCTGCAACTGGCCGATGGCCGCGTGCTGATCAACTGCCGCAGCGAGTCGCCCGAACATCGCCGCGCCGTGGCGATCAGCCCGGATGGGAGCAGCCGGTGGAATGTGCCCAAGTTTCACGAGCAGTTGCTCGAACCCATCTGCATGGCCAACCTCGTCCGCTGGACGACCGCCAAAGAGGGCGGCAGAAACCGCATCGTGTTCGCCAACCCGCACAACCTGGAACGAGTGAACGCCAAGCCCGGCCAAGGCCGCGACCGCAAGAACCTCTCGCTCAAGCTCAGCTACGACGAAGGCGAAACCTGGCCAGTGAGCAAAACGCTGGAAGCAGGATCCAGCGGCTACAGCGATCTGGCAATTGCCGCCGACGGCGCTCTGTTGTGCTTCTATGAGCGAACCACAGTCGACGAAGCAACCAAGAAGCGGACAAGCTTTCTCACGGTCGCAAGAGTTAACTTGGGTTGGCTAACCGATGGCGAAGATAAGTGATTTCCTTCTTCCTCCCTCTCCTCGGTACTCCGGGGAGAGGGCCGGGGTGAGGGGCAGGGCAGCAACAAAGCTCTGCCGTCACTATCGCTGCGATACAAGGGGACGTTGCGGAAGGTGCTCTTTTGCAGTGCAACGACCATTCGTCATGCAAGGAGTGACTTACCGAACAAGTTATTGAGTCCAGGCGCAGCAAAATGGATGATGCCGCGATTCAGGCGGTACAGGTGGCGCTTGCCAGATTGTTCCTTGTCGCTCCAAACGTCTAACCGGCCTACGGTGGTTCGCAAGGCTTCCCGAACCTTGAGGGGTTCGCCCCCGTCAAGCAGCTTCTCCAGGCGGAATACGCCAGCGAAGATCGAATCAAGGCAATCGCCAATCTCGTCTTTCCGTTG
>JAYTUF010000107.1:0-2793 GCA_043744755.1 Anatilimnocola sp. | reverse complement strand
ATGGAGTTGGGTCATCACATGGCCGGCCTGACCAGCAAGTACGGCGTCGATTTTGTGTTCTTCGATGGCGAGGAACTGGTGTTCGACGACGATGTGCGCCGCGATCCTTATTTTCTGGGCAGCGAGCATTTCGCCCGCGAGTATGCCGTCAATCCGCCGGCGCACAAGTATCGCTGGGGCGTGCTGTTCGATATGGTCGGCGACAAGCAGTTGCTGATGTACCGCGAGGTGAACAGCATGGCTTGGCCCGATACGCGGCCGCTTGTGCTTGATATTTGGAAGACCGCCGGGAGCCTGGGCGTGAAGGAGTTTGCCAACGTCACCAAGCACGAGGTTCGCGACGATCATCTCGCGCTCCGCAACACGGCCAAAATTCCGACCTGCAACCTGATCGATTTTGAATACCCGAACGTCCGTGGGCCTAACTATTGGCATACGACGCAAGACCTGCCAGAGAACTGCTCGGGGGAATCGATCGCCAAAGTAGGGTATGTCATTCACGAGTGGCTGCAACGGGTGAAGTGAATCAGCCGCCACGAAGGACCTCCTCCGGAAAAGAGTTGAACCTGCCATGCCGACGTTACAAATTGCGGTCTATCCCGGCGATGGCATTGGTACCGAAGTGACCGCTGAGGCTGTCCGCGTGCTCGCTGCGGCGGCGAAGTTGGAATCCGATCTGAAGTTGGAGTTCACGCCGCTGCCCTGGGGAATTGAGTATTGGAAAGTGCATGGCCGCGTGGTTCCGGCAGACTTCTTGCAAGTGCTGCGTCCGTTCGATGCCATCTTGCTCGGCGCGGTCGGTTGGCCGGCGCTCTTGCCCGATCATGAAACGCTGTTGCCGCTGGTGCAGATTCGGCAGGCCTTCGATCAATACGCCTGCATGCGGCCGGCGAAGTTATATCGCGGGCTGAAGAGCGTGCTCGCCGGCAAGGGGCCGGACGAGATTGATTTCGTTGTGCTGCGGGAAAACTCGGAAGGGGAATATGTCGATAACGGCGGGCGGATGAAACGGGGCACGCCGGATGAGTTTTCGGTGCAGACGGCGATCCATACTCGCAAGGGAATTGAGCGAATTCTGCGCTATGGCTTTGAGATGGCCCGCAAGCGGCGGAAGAAATTGACCATGGTCACCAAGTCGAACGCTCAGCGCCACGCCTATGTGCTGTGGGACGATATCCTCGCGGAACTCGCGCCGCAATATCCAGACGTGGCCAGCGAACGGCAGCATTGCGACGCCTGTGCGATGAACTTCGTCCGCTGGCCGGAGAAGTTTGATGTGGTTGTGGCCTCGAATTTGTTCGGCGACTTGCTCACCGATCTGGGTGGGGTATTGGCGGGCGGGCTGGGTCTGGCGCCGAGCACCAACACCAACCCTGAGAAGAATTTCCCCTCGATGTTCGAACCCGTGCATGGCAGCGCACCGGACATTGCGGGCAAAGGGATCGCCAACCCGATTGCCGCGATTTTGAGCGCCGCGATGTTGCTCGATCATGTGGAACAACGGGCTGCAGCCCAGCGGATTCGCGCCGCGGTGGAGCAAACGCTGTTGCAAGGCTCCGCGACGGCGGATTTGGGCGGCCAGTTGACGACCGAGCAGATGGGCAAAGCAGTGCTCGCCAACCTTAGGTAGCAGGCGTTAGGTGCGTCTGACTCCCTCGCCCCGGTACTCGCGGTACTCCGCGGAACAACAGGGAGAGGGCCGGGGTGAGGGGTTGCCACGCTATCGATTTTCCACCATCCAACCGCACCCGAAGACCCCTCACGCTAACCCTCTCCCCGGAGTACCGAGGAGAGGGGACCAGGCATTTTCACTACCCAACAAGCCCGCGCAGCGTGCGCAAATTCATGGCATCAAACGATTCGCCCTCATCGCTATCCCCCTTCTCGGTTTCGAGATACATGGGGATGTTTTTCATTCGTTTGTCGTTCAACAGCAGGCGAAATGGCTCTAAGCCTAAGTGTCCTTGACCGATGTGCTCGTGGCGATCGACTCGCGAACCGAACGGCTTCTTGCTGTCGTTCAAATGCAGCGCCTTGAGGCGGCTGCGGCCCAGGAGCGCATCGAACTCCTTCCAGAGGGCGTTATATTCAGCAGGTGTGGAAAGCGGATAACCGGCCGCGAAGGCGTGGCAGGTGTCAATGCATACCCCCACGCGTTGTTCGTGCTTCACTCCCGCGATGATGGCCGCGAGCTGCTCGAAGCGATGGCCCAGGCAGGTCCCTTGCCCGGCGGTGTTTTCCAAGAGGATTTGCGAGCCGACTTCCCCAGCCAATTCATGCACGCGGTTGATGGCCTGGGAAACCCGCGCGATGGCGGCCTCTTCCGTCAGCTTCACCCCCGCTCCGGGATGGACAACCACGTAGGGAATGCCCAGCATTGCAGCCCGTTGCAGCTCGACCACCAGCCCCGCAATCGACTTCTGCCACAGTTCATCCGCTTCGGCGGCCAGGTTGATCAGATAGGAAGCATGTGACAAGGGATGCTTGATCCCGTGCGTAGCCAGCGAACCAGCAAACTGCTCCGCTTCAACCTGGGTAATCTCTTTCGCCCGCCACTGGTTGTTGTTCTTGGTGAAGACCTGGCAGGTGTTCATCCCCAGGGCGCCGGCGGCATCGAGGGCTTTGTAATAGCCACCGGCAATTGACATGTGGGCACCGAGGAAGGGCATAAAAAGGTCTTTCGGGTCAGGCCATGCAATTGTTCCGGTAACGCAAAACTCGGAATTGGGAGGGCGAGGCTCCTGCCGAGCCGTGGGGCGGAAAACATGTCATTTCGCGATTCCGGCTCCGCAG
>JAYTUF010000106.1:0-2802 GCA_043744755.1 Anatilimnocola sp. | reverse complement strand
GCGATCCCTGGCCGGACGAGACCAAGACAGCGTTTGTCGATTACATGAAAGGTGGCGGCGGTTTTGTCGTTGTCCACGCGGCCGACAACTCGTTCGGCGACTGGAAAGAATACAACGACATGATCGGCATCGGCGGCTGGGGCGGCCGCAATGAGAAGAGTGGGCCTTATGTTTATCTCGACGACGCCGGCAAAGTCGTTCGCGACGTATCGCCGGGCGGCGGCGGCCATCACGGCCCGCAACATCCGTTTCAGATCATCATTCGCGATCCCAACCATCCCATCACCCGCGGCATCCCCCGCGAATGGCTGCACGTGAACGACGAACTCTACGACAAGCTCCGCGGCCCCGGCGAGAACATGACCGTCCTGGCCACTGCCTATGCCGATCCCAAAAAAGGAGGCTCCGGCCGGCACGAGCCGATGTTGATGACGCTTCAATATGGCAAAGGCCGCGTCTTTCACACGCCGATGGGCCACGGCAACGATTCGCAAGAATGCGTCGGCTTCATCACCACCCTGCAGCGCGGAACCGAATGGGCCGCCACGGGCAAAGTAACCGGGAAAGTACCGGAAGATTTCCCAACCGCGGATAAGACTAGCCAGCGGAAGTTTGAAGCGAAGTAGGAAATCCAAAATGTGAATTTTGGAATGTAAACTGTCGTAATAGATTGTTAGTTTTAGTTCACTTAAGAATACAATCGTGGGCACTTTTGGAGATCGGATCGTCATCTTCTTAGCCACCGGCTTCAGCCGGTGGACAGAACCCACAGAAGTTCCCGGCTTTAGCCATCTCGATGTACGCGTTGCAGACTCGTAACCGTGCGCGTTTTATGGCTAAAGCCGGTCACTCTGTTTGTCATGCCACCGGCTGAAGCCAGTGGCTAAAAATGCGAATTAATATCTCGCCAAACCGTTCTTAGATTTGCAATCTTCAATCATCAATCTGCACTCATCAATCTTCAATCGTCAATCACCAACCCTCCCACCTCGAAAGCACCTCACCATGCTCCACCGCGCCCTGTTCGCATTCGTCGCCCTGCTTCCCCTCTCCGCTTCCGCTGCCGATTTCGTCGTCTACGAAGGGACCAGCGGTCCAGGCAAAGGGAAGCACATTGTGCTCGTCAGTGGCGATGAGGAATATCGCAGCGAAGAAGCCCTGCCGCAGCTCGGCCAGATTCTGGCCAAGCATCATGGCTTTAAATGCACGGTCTTATTTCCGGTCGATAAGGACGGCACGATCAATCCCAACGTCAGCAACATCCCGGGACTGGAAGCCCTTGATACGGCCGACCTGATGATTGTCGCTCTGCGCTTTCGCGACCTGCCTGATGAGCAGATGAAGCACTTTGTCGATTACGTCGAATCGGGCAAGCCGATCATGGGCCTGCGGACGGCGACGCATTCGTTCAATATCAAGAGCGGCAAGACCTACGCCAAATATTCGCACAACGCGGGAGACGCCGACTACAAGCAGGGCTTTGGCCGGCAGGTTTTGGGCGAGACCTGGATCAACCACCACGGCAAGCACGGCAGCCAGGCCACTCGCGGCATCTTTGCCGAGGGGGAAGAGAAGAGCCCGCTTTTGAAGGGGATCGAAAACCGCACGATCTTTGGCCCCACCGACGTCTACACCGTTCGCCTGCCGCTTCCTGGTGATAGTAAACCACTGGTACTTGGCGAAGTGGTCGAGGGGATGAAAGAAGACGACAAAGCCCTCGCGGGTGACAAGAACAGCCCGATGATGCCGGTCGCGTGGACCAAAACCTACGACGCCGCCAATGGCAAGAAGGCCCGCGTCTTCACCACCACGATGGGCGCTGCCACTGACCTGATTAATGAACCTTTCCGCCGCCTGCTCGTCAACGCCAGCTTCTGGGCGCTCAACATGGACGAGAAAATCCCCGCCAAAGCCAATGTCGAGCTCGTCGGCGACTTCAAACCCTCGAAGTTCAGCTTCGGCGGCTTCGTGAAAGGCGTGAAGCCGGCCGATCATGCGTGGAAAGCCGAATAGCCAAGTAGGCCGGCAACCAGCGTACTCGCGCAGTTCCGGCAAGCGGCTGATATCGACGGGCCATTGGAAGTGAGCGATGTCCTACACAACCTGGTTTATTCGCTCCGTCGGACTCTGGGGCCTGTTGCAGCTCCTCGTGGGAGCAAGCATCTTTGTGTGGGCGGTTCAGCAGGCCATCCGGGTACCCGAGATTCGCCTGCTCGGAATTCACGGCGCGGTGTTGCTCGTGCCGTTTATCATCGGATTGCTTCAAGGAGCATTCGATCTGGTGCCGCTGTTTGAGCTTGTGCATGCACTCGAGGGGCGATTAACACCGGGGCAAATTCTGCACGACGTGGTCCTAATGTTGGTTCGGCCCCTGGACGATGCCTTGGTCGTGACAATACCCGCCGCCCTCGTCCTGACAATCGCCTGGCTGTTCCCCATGCGGCGCAGGGTGATTTAAGTTCGCCGCCTCGATTGCCACATCGACTTCAGCCGCGGCAGCGGCGCTAGAACCATTTATGCTCCGGCAGCCCGGGCGTCCTTTGCTTGCGCGTCAGACTTCAAGGGGTAAGCGTCTATCGCCGTTTGGAAGGCGAGATTAAATTTTCGCGCCGCTAACGCCGCGGGTTGACGTGGCGCAGGAATCGATCTAGCCCCGGCAGGGGCAACCAGATGCCCAGCCCACGGCGCGAGCCGTGGGTCAACGTTAGCCCCGGCAGATGGAACGGTTGGTGTCAACGGGCGTCGGGGGTGATGACGCTTTGGTTTTGAGGGGGAGGGGTCGGTGGTTGCGCGGTGGGTTTT
>JAYTUF010000105.1:0-10967 GCA_043744755.1 Anatilimnocola sp. | reverse complement strand
TTTCCCTTACGGAACGCCGTCGCTATCGCTAGCGGCACTTGCGCTTCGGCTTCGACGAGCGCGGCGCGGTTCTCGGCGACCTTGGCTTTCATTTCCTGTTCGTGAGCGACGGCTTCGCTACGGCGTTGCTCGGCTAGAGCCCGGGCCACGCGGGTATCCGCTTCGGCGGCATCGGCCTGCAATCGCGCGCCGATGTTCTGGCCGACGATGACGTGGGCAATGTCGATCGAAACAATCTGAAACGCGGTTTGATTGTCGAGACCACGTTCCAGTACCGCTTTGGAAATACGATTCGGATTGGCCAGCACTTCTTTGTGCGTGAGCGACGAGCCGATCGACGTGATGATTCCTTCGCCGACACGAGCAATGACGGTGTCTTCGGTCGCGCCACCGATCAAACGGGCGAGGTTCGTGCGAACCGTCACGCGGGCTTTCACCCGCAGTTCGATGCCGTCCTTCGCGACGGCGCTGAGCGTATCGGTGCTGCTGCGGCGAGGATCGGGGCAGTCGATCACTTTCGGATGCACGCTGGTACGGACCGCATCCAAAACATCGCGGCCGGCGAGATCGATGGCAGTCGCTTGGTCAAAATCGAGTTCAATCCCCGCGCGGTGGGCGGCGATGATCGCATGAATGACATTCATCACGTTGCCGCCAGCGAGGTAGTGTGCCTCGACCCGCGCGGTGCTGATGCCGGTTCGGCGGTTGATATCCAAGCCAGCCTGGGCGGCCATGATCTTGGCCTGGATGATAATTCGCATGTTCACTTGCCGGAACCACATGCCCACCAGGGCAATCATGCTCACGTCGGCGCTCGACATGTAGGCCTGGAACCAGACCTTGCCGAAGGCGGCGAAGGCGATCGCGGCCACCAGCAGCACAAAGCCGGCAAAGACGACGATGCCCATGATCGTCCAAAACCAAGCGCCCATTCCCTCACCGGGCTGAGCGAGCAACATCACAGAATTCATCGCGGCAGACTCCCAACGTCATGGATGCGGATTGAGCCATCAGAATAGCCTACAGCGCGCGCTGGCGGAAGCTAGCGGCAACCAGGTTCGGGAGTCGGAAGGTCAGGAAACTGCTTCCTGTCTCCTTGTCTCCCCCTCACCCACTCTCCCCCTCTCCCCCTCCTCCGCTTATCATAGTCGTTTGCCCTGCGGCCCGTTTGCTCGCAGGCTTAAGGTCGGTGATCTCAACAGGTGGATGCGGATATGGCTCGGAAAGGTTCGGCGTTTGCAGGTTTGTGGGTCGCGATTACCACGCCTCTCAAAGATGGCCAGTTGGACGAAGCCAAACTCAAAGAGCAGGTCGATTTTCAGATCGCCGCGGGCGTGCAGGGCCTCTGCCCGGTCGGCACGACGGGCGAATCGCCGACGCTTTCACACGAAGAGCACGAGCGGGTGATTTCGATCGTTGTGCAAGCTGCCCATGGCCGCTGCAAAGTGATGCCCGGCACCGGCTCGAACAGCACGGCCGAAGCTCTGCGACTCACCAAGTGGGCCGCGAAGGAAGGGGCCGACGCTGCGCTGATGGTCGCTCCTTATTACAACAAGCCCACGCAAGAAGGCTTTTTTCAGCACTATAAGGCCGTGGCGGAGCAGGTTGGCATTCCCATTTGCGTCTATAACATTCCCGGCCGCACGGGCAAGAACATCGAGCCGGAGACCTTCATCCGCCTGGCCGAGTTGCCGAACATTACGCTAGTGAAAGAAGCCACCGGCTCGCTCGACCAGGCCTCGCAAATCCTGAGCAGCACGGACCTGACTGTGCTCAGCGGGGACGACAGCCTCACGCTGCCGCTGTTGTCCGTCGGCGGCGAAGGGGTGATTTCGGTCGTGGGCAACATTGTCCCCAAGGACATGCTCGCCATGCTGGCCGCCTGGAACAAGGGTGACACCGCCGGTGCGACCAAATGGCACCATAAGCTGTTCCACCTCTGCCGCGACATGCTGGGCCTCTCGACCAATCCCATCCCCCTCAAGGCCGCCATGAAAATGCTCGGCCGCGATACGGGCGAACTCCGACTCCCCATGACACCGCTCGACGCCGCGAGTGAAACGAAACTGCAAAAGACGCTCGTGAACTACGGCCTGTTGTAAACGCTCACTCGTTGGGCAAGCGACCTAGGTAGCCCGACGCGTAAGCGAGGAAGTCCCGCAATCAACTGTCGATTTCAAAATCACCCCATTCGATTTCGTCAAATTCCACCATAGTCGCTTCCGCTTCTCCTTCGCTTACGCGTCGGGCTTCCTTATCATGCGTGAACTGAAGATTTTCTCCGGCCAGGCCAACCGTCCCTTGGCCAAGAGCATTTGCAACTTCCTGCACTTGCCGCTGGCCGAAATCACGCTCGGCAAATTCCCCGACGGCGAGAATTTTTGCAAAGTCGAGGAAGACATCCGCGGCCGCGATATCTTTCTCGTCCAGCCAACTTGCCCGCCCGTCAACGACAACTTGATGGAACTACTAATCATGATTGACAGTTGTAAGCGGGCTTCGGCCGAACGCATTACGGCCGTCATTCCCTATTTCGGTTACGCGCGGCAAGATCGCAAAGACGAAGGCCGCGTGCCGATCACCGCGAAACTCGTCGCCAACCTAATCACCCGCGCCGGCGCTGATCGCGTGTTGACGATGGACCTGCATTCGCCGCAGATTCAAGGCTTTTTCGATTGCCCCGTGGATAACCTGTACGCGGCCCCGGTGCTGCAAGAGTTCGCGTCGTCGCTGCCGTATGCCGCGGAGGACCGCGTCGTCGTCAGCCCCGACGTCGGCAGCATCAAGCGGGCCTTGGGTTACGCCAAGCGGATGGGCGGCACGCTGGCCATTGTCGATAAGCGCCGCGACAACGCACTGGAGACCCGGCAGGAACACATCATCGGCGGACCCATTGAAGGCAAGGTCGCGTTCATGTTCGACGACATGATCACCACCGGCGGCTCCATCTGCGGCGCCGCCGCCCGCGTGCATGAAGCCGGCGCTCGCGAAATCTTCGTGGCCGCGACGCACGGCGTGCTCTGCGGCAAAGCAATCGAAAAGATCCGCGACTCTTCCATCACCACCCTCGCCGTCTGCGACACGGTGCCCATTCCGCAAGAGAAGCGCTTGCCCAACATGCAAGTCCTCTCCGTCGCGCCGCTGCTGGCCGAGGCCATCAAGCGAATTCATCACGACCAGTCGATCAGCATTTTGTTTGATAGGGCGGATGAGTAGCTTGAATGGGATGGTCCGACTTCGCGCTCTACCTGCGGCGGAAAGCACGGGCGACTACGCTATCTCATTTACGGCAGCCGGAAACGGCCTTGCACGAATTCGATTAGCAATTGCACGACGGGCTGCACTTCGCGTTGCAGGCGGGTCCAGTTTTCTTCGGCGCCGCTGAGCATCTTTTGGGTTCCCAAGTTTTCGAGTTCCAAGGCTGTTTCAAAGGCCAGGTCAGCGCCGAAATAGCGCATGGATCCCTTCACCGTGTGCGCGGCGCGGTGCAGCAGTTCGAAGTTGCTCTCGTCCAAAGCGCGGCGGATTTCCAGCGTCCGTTTGGGCCATTCTTCGAGAAAGGCTTCGGCAATATCGCGCAGCAAAGCCGGGTCGCCGCTGCAGAACTCGAGGGCCACCTGCCAATTGACCACGCTCTCGCTTGCCTGCGGGAGATCGGCGGCGGAAACCGGGCGCTGCGAAACGACCGAACCAAGCACCAGTTCAATCTCATCAATCAATTGCCGCTGGCGAATGGGTTTGGACACATAGCCATCCATGCCCACTTCCAAGCAGCGCTCGCGATCCCCCTTCAGCGCATGCGCGGTCACGGCAATGATGGGCAAGCGGTGGCCGGTGGACGCTTCCTGCGCGCGAATCCGCCGACTGGTTTCCAAGCCGTCGAGATCGGGCATTTGGATGTCCATCAGCACCAGGTCGAACGTCTGCCGTTTCAATAGATCGAGTGCTTCCAAGCCGTTGTTGGCAATTGTCGTCTGATGGCCCAGCCGTTCGAGCACACCGGCGGCCAGGCGCTGATTCACCAGGCTGTCCTCGGCGAGCAGGATTCGCAGCGAGCGGACGGCGACGGCCGAGCTTGTGGCCTTCGCGTCTGGAAGCTGCGCTGGCGGCGGATCTAAATGCAAAGCACACATTAAGGCATCGAGCAATTCGGATTGCTTGAAAGGCTTATATAGCCGCTGTTTCACTCCCCAGCGCTGGCATTGCGGCCCGATATCGCTGACATCGTGCGACATCAGCAGAATCACGGGCAGATCGGCGGTGAGCGCATTGCCGCGGAGCTGTTCAAGCAGCGGCCAGGCGTCGCTATCTTTCAGGCAAACATCGGTGAGCAACAGGTCGCAGGCAACCTTGCCATTTGTTTCGGTTTGGAAATAAGAAATCGCGTCCGCAATGCTGCCAAAGGTCAGCGGCACCATGCGCCAACTGCGGAGCGTTTCTTCGAGAATCCGCCGGCTGGTAGCGTGATCGTCGATCACCATGACGCGAGCCCCTTCTAGCCCGCCAATTCGCGGCGACTGCGTAGCCGCCGGCGGTTCGCACTCTTCGAGCACCAGCGTGAATAGGAATTTGCTGCCTTGACCGAGTGTGCTTTCAATTTCCACTTGTCCGCCCATTAGTTCGACGAGCCGCTGCACGATGGTCAGTCCGAGTCCCGTGCCGCCGAAGTGCCGGGTGGTGGATGTATCGGCCTGCTCGAAGGGCTCGAAGATCAGCTTTTGCTTTTCAGCCGCGATGCCAATCCCCGTATCGGCGACACAGAACCGCAGCGCGACGTGGCCGGGCTGCTCGTCCGGGCCGCTCCGCGCCCGCCGCACGCTGACGACCACTTCACCCGTGTAGGTGAACTTAATCGAGTTGCTAACCAGATTGATGATCACTTGCCGCAGCCGGCCCCGGTCGGCGTGATACCAATCGGTTATATCGGGCGCGACATCAAGCAGCAGTTCGAGTTGCTTGCCATGCGCCCGCACCGCGAGAGATTTAAGGGCATCGCCCAGGCATTCGCGGAGCGAAGTGGGCTGCGGATCGAGCTCCACGTGTCCCGATTCGACCTTTGAGAAATCGAGCACGTCGTTGATCACCGACAGCAGCCCTTCGCCCGATTGCAGCACCAGTTGCAAATACTCGCGCTGCTGCGATTCGAGCGGCGTGTTAAGGACCAGCTCCGTCAGGCCGATCACCGCGTTCATCGGCGTGCGAACTTCGTGGCTCATGTTAGCCAGGAATTGGCTCTTGGCTTTGCTCGCCAGGTCCGCGGCTTCTTTCGCGTCTTTCAACTCGCGCTCGGTCTGCTTCTGGCGGGTGATATCGAGCACAAAGCAGATGCATTCCTGATCGGCCCGTTCCAACATCGTCACGCCGATCAGCACCGGTACCCGCTGGCCGTTGCGGTGAAAAAACTCCTTCTCGAACGGCGGGCAGTCGTCATGTTCGAGCAGCGTGGCGATGGCTTGTTCATCCCCGGGTCGCCAATCGGTCGGAGTAATTTCGTCCCAGCGGACATGGTCGTGCGTCAGTTCGTCGCGCGTCTCGCCAATCATATTGAGGAAGGCGTCGTTGGCTTCCAGAATCCGGCCATCGAGATTGGCGACAATCACCCCCATGATGCTCGACTGCACCAGCTTGCGAAACTTGGCATCGCTGGCCCGCAGTCGCTCTTCGGCCTGCATCCGCTGCGTGACATCCCAAAACATCCCCTGCACGCCGACGATCTTCCCCGCTGCATCCCGCACCGGCGCCTTCAGCACCTGCATATACAGTCGCTCGCCGCTGGGACCGACATATTCCTCCACCAATTCAATGGGCGAACCGGTGGCAATCACTTCCACATCATCATTGCGATACTTCGTGGCCTGCGACTCGGGATAGAAATCGAAATCGGTCTTTCGCAGCACTTCTTCCCGCGGCCGTTTGAGCGTATCGCAGAACCGCTGATTGCAATCGATGAAGCCGCCGTTCACGTCCTTGCGAATCACATTCAGCGGCAAGCTCTCATTGAGCGACTGATAGAGGGCAATTGTCTCGCGCAGTCGCTGCTCGGCCTCTTCGCGCTGCTGAATTTGCTGCTGCAATTCTTCCGGACTTCGCCGCTTGAGCACGCCAGGGACCACAATCAGCAGCGTGACCAGCGTCGCCCATGAGAGGACCGCCATTGTCAACCCGACCACCGCTTTCAGCACGCTGTGGCTGTCTTGCAACCAGGGCGCGGCTTGAATGAAATGCATCAGGCCCGCGGAGAGGAGCAAGACGACTAGTAGCCAGTAAAGCCCGTTCATCTTCAGCCGGCGACTGAAGGCCAGAAAGAGGGCGAGGACGGGAATGGTGAGCAGGGCCACCCCGGTCGCCATATCGGCCAGCGGTTGCAGGATTGCCACCATCGCGAGTTATCCGGTTTTTGAGAGGAACCGTAGCGCCCATGAATTTACCGTTGAGGCGTGGCAATAGCAAGAATGATTGATCAGCATCTCAACCACGCAGCAGTCGCTCGTATTCATCATGCCGACCAATCCAAAACCAGACAAACCCCCCTGGCCGTTCCCGGGCTAGTTCACGGTTTCGTCAGTCCGCCCGCAGGAGGTGACGGAACCGCACGCTAGCGAGTGGCGGCTGATGTTGTCAACAACTGCTTGACAAATAACCACTATGTGCGTAAAATGTGTGCGGTGATATTTGGCAAATTGGTTGGGAATGCAAATTCCATAAGTTCCCGATTTGGGTGCATGGTTGCACGCGACCATGGGGCTTCTCCCAGCGGGGCGCTCACTGCTTGGCTACCCCGCGGTCGCGGAGTTCGCTGACGGTTCGTCGGTAGCTGACCAGTGATCGAGATCGCCGGCACGAGGCCGGCGGTCGCGAGGAATGGCCTCGCATCACCCGGATGAGTTGTTATCAGATGTGTTCACGAAATGGTTATCAACTGCTTACAATATGCTTGTAAAGTATTGCCTGGTAAGGGCTTGGGAACGACGGAAGCGCGGGTGAAAAGAGGGTGAAAACGGTTATCAGGATAGTCGCGAGGCGTCATTGACGCACGCGCACGATCCAGCTGGGTTCGTGCAACGGGGCACCCCTCCAACGGGCAGGGGTGTTGAGAAAGGGGGTAGGTTTCTCAACGCGCAGTTAGCGCCATTCCCGGGTGCGGCGCGGAGTGCTGTTGATAAATGGTGTCGCGAACTCAACAAATGACCATGTTACAAGATTCCAACTGTTACAAGATTCCAACTTTGGGCTTACTGCCGCGCTACGTGCCTAAGAGCGGATAGCATCGTTACGCAAAATAAATCCGCTCGGCGGTTTTGCGGAACAGGTGCTCTTGTTCGGCTCGGGAAAGACCAGCGCGATCGCGGAGCAGGGCGACGGAGGGGCCATAGGTGTGCCCTTTGACCACCTGGTAAGGCGCGTCACTGGCCCACATGCAGCGCTCGGGACCGAAGGCGGTGAGTACGCGGCGGATCAGTGGCAGCAGGTCTTCGTAGGGTTCCTGCTTCTTGCCCAGCGCATAATAGGCCGAGAGCTTGACGTTCACTTTCTTATGCTGCGCGAGAGCGAGTAGGTTCTTCACGTCGGCATCGCGGATTTCACCATCGACGCCGATGCGCGCGAAGTGGTCGATGACAACTGTCGTATCTGGATGGCGACGGCACATGGCTTCCACGCCGGGCAGGTCCTCGGGATTGATCAGGCAGCACATCGCCTGACCGGTGCGGGCGGCGGTCTGCCACATCGCGGCCATGCCATCGCCGGTGAGCCATTTTTCCTTGCGAATCCAGGAGGTGATGCGAAAACCGCGGACCCGCTTTTCGAGCAGGGGTTGCATCTGCTTTTCGGGCGACGGCTGCGTATCGTCGAGCATCCCCGTCACCGCGAAGGTACCCGGGAAGCGGGCCGCACAATCGATCAGATAGCTGTTGTCCCAACCGTGATAAGTGTGATGCTGAATCAGCACGACGCGGCCCACCTGCTCCGCGTGAGCCAGCTTGAGCAACTCTTCCGGCGTGAAGCTGGGCGGATCGAGATCGGCCTTGGTCTTGCCATTCGCGAGTGGCCACTTGGCCGTATCGGGCGACCAGAGATGCGAGTGGGCATCGATCAGCGGATGCTTCGAGAACTTCTCATCACTCAAAGCTACCGTCGGCAAAGCTTGAATCATCGCAGCACCACTGGCTATCGCCGTGGCGCTGAGCACGTCGCGGCGAGAAAGAAAATCAACGTGGGACATGATGACATTCCTCAACTTACAAACTCCAGCCAGCACTAACTTCAAGATTTGCAGCTTCGGTTAATGGTATGTAGTAATCCCTTTTCTTAGCCACCGGCTTTAGCCGGTGGACACGACAAAAGGTGAGACCGGCTTTAGCCATAAATTCCCAGCGACTGCGAATCCACAACGCGTGCTTCGGGATGGCTAAAGCCGAAAATCTCCGTGCATTCTGACCACCGGCTGAAGCCGGTGGCTAAGAAAGCTTTCGACCAACCTTGCGAACTTCTGAACTCTGATGTCGCGGCAAACAACTTATCGCGATGGGGATCTGATCTTTAACGTCCTTACTCCATCTTCAGCTTCTTCATCTCCACTTTGCGGAATTCAATCGGATGGCTTTCCGATTGCAGCGAAATGCTGCCGCCGCTGAGTTGCTTGGTGCCCGCCTTGGCGATCAACGTCTTGGCGTGGGCATCTCGTTCGTCGAGCTGCGGCTCGGTGTAGCTCAGCACGTTCACGCCTTCGAGCTTATGATGGATCACGCGATTGCCGAGGACGTGAATCTCGACCGTCACCCAATCCTCGCCGTGATAGGTCTTCGAGGTGGACGTGGTGCAATGCCGCGTGACCAGTTCCCCTTTCATCACCACGTTGGTGCCCGGCGTGCAGAGGTTGGCATTGGTCCGCGGGTCCTTGCCGTTGCCACCCAGCAATTGCACTTCGATCGAGGCGGGAAAATCCTGATCCTTGCCGATGGTCTCGGGCATCTCGCCATGAATCATCACGCCACTGTTTCGCACTGCCCAGCCCGGCCCACCTTCGCACTGCTTGCCCACAAACCGGTACTCGACCCGCAACACATAGTTCGACAGCGACTCTTTATAGAACAGGTGGCCGAAGGTTTCGTTGAACTTGTCATACTTGTCGTAACCTACCTTTAGCAGGCCATCTTCCACGCGGAACGTGTTGTTGAAGTTCTCGCCCCGTTCGTGATAACGAATCTTCGGCGTCCAGCCGTCGAGGTTTTTGCCGTTGAAGAGTTGAATCCACTCACCGGAATCGTCGGCCTTAGCTTCGACCTTCGCTTCTGTCTTCTTGATCTCCTGCGCCGTGGCGAACATTGAACCAAGACAGAGAGAAGTCAACGCCAACAACGACATCGCACGCGTAAGCAACATGATGCACCTGGAATGAAAGTAGAAACTGAATTCTGAATTTTGAAGAGCCGCGCCTGCGATCATACCACTTCCAACGCTCGCAGCAGACGATCGACCTCGGCGGCCGTGTTGTAATGGACCAGGCCGACCCGCAACATGCCGGCCGGTTCGTGACCCAGCCCTTCGCTCAGTTGCAGTGCATAGTAATTGCCATGCCAGGCGAAAATGCCCTGGCGGCCCAATCGTTCGGCCAATTCGGCGGAGGAATAGCGGTCGTGCGTCAAGGAAACGGTTGCCACGCGCTGGTCCAAGCGCGCGGAATCGGTCAGGCCCCAAACTTTGATTTCCGAAATCTGCGCGAGGCCTTGCAACAGCCGTTCGATCAGCCGGCGCTCGTAGGCTTCAATCGCCTGGTAGGCTTCTCGCAGCGCCGCGCGACGGTCGAGCGAATCGTTGCCGGCCACCATTCGGCCGATGTCCGCCAGGTAATCGATGGCGGCCAGCACTCCCGCAAGACTCTCGTGGCTCTGCGTGCCCGACATCCATTTGCTGGGAAGTGAATCGGCCGCGGGACGAACCTTGTACGCGGGCAAGGACTCGAGCAGATCGCGCCGGCCCCAGAGCAGCCCCGTGTGTGGTCCAAAAAACTTGTAGGCCGAACAAGCCAGAAAATCGCAGCCCAGCGCTTGCACGTCCAGCAACCGATGCGGCGCGAAATGAACCGCATCGAGAAACACGAGCGCTCCGGCCTGATGAGCCCAAGAAGCAATATCGCGGACCGGATTCACGCCGCCGGTGGCGTTGCTCGCGCAGCCCACGGCGACGAGCTTCGTGCGCGGGCCAATCGTTTGCCGGAACTGGTCCAGGTCGAGCGTGCAGTCGTCCCGTTTGAAGTCGATGTACTTGAGCGTCGCGCCGGCATCCTTGGCCGCCAGTACCCAGGGCGAGACATTCGCATCGTGATCGAGTCGCGTCACAATCACTTCATCGCCGGACTTCCAAGTCTTCGCCAGCGACCGCGATAAGGCGAACGTCAGCGAGGTCATGTTCTGACCGAAGCTGACGGTGTCGGGATCATCGGATCCCAGAAAATCGGCGGCCCCGCGATGGACGTCATCGAGCAACCGGTCGCTCTCTCGCCCGGTGGCAAACAGCCCGCCATGATTCGCGTTGGTATGGGCCAGGTAATTGCTGATGGCATCGATCACCCGCTGCGGAACTTGCGTCCCGGCTGGGCCATCGAAATAAACGGCCGGCAAATCTCCCACGCGGCGCGTGAGGGCGGGAAACTGCCGCCGGCAATGCTCCAAAACTTCAGCACCAAAATTCATGGCAGGCTTTCAGGTCACAAGTCACTCAGATCATCAGCGAGCAGCGTCCTTTGTATCCCGAACGAGCAGCGCGGGAAATACTCTCACCGCCCAGGTCGGTTGAGAGGCGGCGAAAAATGCTTTACAATCCGCCTGCCAGCCCGCGAACGTCCCCGTAGCTCAATTGGATAGAGCGTCGGCCTCCGAAGCCGAAGGTTACAGGTTCGAGCCCTGTCGGGGATATTTCTTTGCGGGAGAGCCTTCGAGAAGTACAAGCAGCTTCTTGCCTCGCCAATG
>JAYTUF010000104.1:0-10972 GCA_043744755.1 Anatilimnocola sp. | reverse complement strand
TCTCGCGGGCGTAATCTAGCAAAAGGAGGCTGGCGGCCAAACGACAGAATGAGCGAATTCCGGTGGTAAAAATGTTTGGAACAGCGAAACGCAATCGGCAGCTGAGGACGCCTGACATGCTGCCGCTCGTCAGCCCGCCTTTTCAGCAGCCGCCGCTTCAGCACGTTCGCCGATTCGCGCTAGCAATGAAAAGATTAGCGATCGTGTTATTCCACTGTTCAAAGCCCTTGATAACGACTCGATCAGGCCGTCTGGTGAATGCACGTCGTCGTCCTGCTCAAATGAGTCCGAAATGACTTTGCACGGATAAGGAAGGTCTTTGTGATGATTCACTCGCAGCAACTGGCGCGAATATCGATCCAAGGATGGCGCAACGAGCCGCAATTCGTGACTGACGTCGGTGCCGTTCGCGGACGAGAGCACCTCCCCCTCGATCACGCCCCTTGATTTTTCCCGCAGGATACCCGCCTGATGACGAAGGATCGTCAAGGGGGATAGGGTCGGGGTAAAAACGATCTCTTCAGGCCAAAGATCGGGAATTACTCGGCTGGAAGCTGCGCTCATGGCATTAAATCGAGGCTGAAATAAAGGGGCAAATGGTCGGTACCGAACTCGGTATCGATTCGTCCATTATCGCTGATTAAGGACCGCTCGCCAATGGAATCGATGATTCGTACATTTCCTGGGAAGTAGTCGAGCAATGCAGGTCGTATCAACACTTGATCGAACGTGTTCCAAAAGTAACTGAGGGGTGCGGAAATGCGGGCGAAATGACTGCCGGGAGGACCAGTTGTGCGATCGCCGAGACAGCCCCACATCGGATTGTAGAAAAAGGGATACTTGACGCCGGCGACCGTTCGGGCGCCTTCTCTCGCAATGTCACGAGTCATTACGCCGTGAAGTCCGTGCGAGGAAGCCATTCCCCGCTCGAACGGGTTCATGTTGAAATCGCCAAATACGACGGTTCGCGAATGTTCAAACTGGCACTCTATTTCACGAATGTTGCGGGCCAGTACCTGCATTTGTTCGTATTGATCATCACCTTCCCAGTTGATCTTGCTTTGGAAGTGGATGACGGCCAACAGCACATCGGTATCCTGAAGAAACAATCTCCAAATTGTCATTCGACCATACGGGCTGCCGAAAACGGGATGAAATTCCAAATCTGAGAAGTGAGAT
Organism: Anatilimnocola sp.; assembly: GCA_043744755.1. Taxonomy (GTDB): domain Bacteria; phylum Planctomycetota; class Planctomycetia; order Pirellulales; family Pirellulaceae; genus Anatilimnocola. The sequence goes on along the minus strand of JAYTUF010000104.1, from coordinate 9,793 downwards.
AGGAGTCGTACTTTGCCAGCCTCGTACGGGCGATTCTCTGCAAATAGAAAGCCATTGGCCTCGTTTAGCTGGCTAATCAGATTTGTCGAAATAGCGTCGCATTCAGCCAGGCAAATCACATCCGCCGCGCATTCGCGCGCAAGCTGCGCGACTTGCTCGTCGCGGTTTTTCTTTTGCAGATTCCAAAACAGAAAGTTGAGCATTGGGGCAGGAATTCTGGTGAGAACATCGCGGTAAGTTTTACTCCCCAACCCGGACGCAGAGCAATTTCCCTTGCCCCCCTACCGTGGTGCGGGTGAGCAGCCGACCTTGCGAGAGGGCGGGAATGGCGCGGAGGGGATCGCTGGCGATGGTGGCCCGCGCGAATTCCCGATAGGCGGTCGAGGACGCGGCGGCGAGGATCAGTTCGCCGTCGATCTTGGCGAGCAGCAGTTTGTCCCCGGCGAGAACGATGTGAGCGATGCCGAAGCCGGTTTTCTCCCAAGCGACTTTGCCGGTTTTGGCATCGATGCACCGCAAGGCACCGGCGGTCGGGGAATCTTCGCGGCCATGAATTCCAAAGATGTAACCCGCGTTATGCACCGGCGTCGCATATTGGCTGCTGAGCGTGTCGCCATCCTGCCAGCGGACTTCGGCGGGAGACTTTGTAGTGGCGAGCACCGCATCGATGTTGTAACTGGCGGTCAGAAAGACCTGGCCGTTGAAGACGAGCGGGGTCGCGGCATTCACCGTGGGACCGCGCTTGCCGAAGGGGAGCAGCGGGCTCGTTTTGCCGGTTTCGGGATCGACGAGCAGTGCGTTGTAGCGCGTTACGAACAAGCCTTGTGGCTTGCCGTTGACGGTGAGCGTGGTGGGCGATGCATAGCTGGCCGCTTCGTCGGTCATCTGCCAGACGGTCTTGCCCGTCTTGGCATCGACCGCCACGAGTCCCGCTTTGTCTCCGCCGACGTTGACAATCACTCGCTCGCCGATCACCAGCGGCGTGCTCCCCGCGCCGAAGTAGCCTTCATCGCCGGCGTAGTCGGCGTACAAGCTGCGCGACCAAAGCTCGCGCCCGGTATCGAGAGCCACGCAATGCAAGTCGCCCGCGGCACCGAAGACGTACACCCGGCCGGCTTGCACGACGGGCACGCAACGCGGACCTTTATCGGCATCGATGCCGCCGCGATACGTCGCGAGAAATCCGGTCTTCCAGACCGACTTGCCGGTGGCGAGATCGACCGACTCGACGATCTCTTCCTCCGCCCGCCGATGAAACACAATCACTTGCTTGCCCACGACTGCCGGCCCTGCATAACCGCTGCCGATCGAGTAGGTCCACTCCGGCTTCAGTCCCGCGGCGGGCCATTTGTCGTACAGCTTTTCGCCCTCGGCATGGCCATCGCGGTTCGGCCCCAAGATCTGCGGCCAGTCGCCCGCCTGGGCAAAGCTGGCCCAGAATAACAGCAGCATCGGGAGGGCGAGGCTCCTGCCGAGCCGTACGGGTCGGTCTGCGAGCGCCGTCGGCCACTGCTGTCCCACGCGGGGCGGCTCGGCGGGAGCCTCGCCCTCCCAGCGCGCAACACCAACGTACACGGGGTTAACTTGCATGCTGTTTCTCACTTATTACCAAATCGCTTCTCGGCGATCTGCCCCAGGTTGATGCTATCGATCAACAATCTTAGCCGACCAATGCTGCGGCGGTTAAACGTGAAGACCAGGCGGGCCTTCTGCAGCAGATCAGGCTCGTCTTTTTCGGCCGACAAAACACCGCGCTGCGTAAAGCCGCCGTCCACGCAGATGTCTTTGAAATTCGCGTTGATCGCGTCGAGCAATGTCGGCTCGAGCGGTTCATTCAAACGCAACACAAGATCGCGCTTCACGTACCGCATGCTGTGATAGACCTTGAAAAACTGCATCACTTCCTGCAGGGCTTCTTCGTAATGATCGCAAACTTTGTACAGATATTGATCCTCGGGCGAGATCAAGCGATTGCCCAGCAAGTGCGTCTTGAGAAACTCGTTCAAGTCTGCCCAATATCGGCCGCCGGGCGGATCGAGCAGCACCACGGGGACCATGTCGCGCTTGCCGGTCTGCAACAGCGTGATGACTTCCATCGCTTCATCGAGCGTGCCGAAGCCGCCGGGCAGGCAGACGACAGCGTCGCATTCTTTCACGAACATCAGTTTGCGCGTGAAAAAGTACTTCATGTGGACAAGCTTGTGATCGTCGCGAATTACCGGGTTCGCCTGCTGCTCGAAGGGGAGCATGATATTCAGACCCATCGAGTGCTCGCGGCCGGCCCCTTGATGTCCGGCCTCCATGATGCCCGCCGCGGCGCCAGTGACCACTAACCAGTCTTGCTCGGCAAACGCCCGGCCCAGGTGAACGGCCTCTTGATAGGCGGGCTCTTCCGGCTGCGTTCGCGCCGAACCAAACACCGTCACTTTCCGGCGCTTGCGATAGGGGGCAAAGACCTTGAAGGCATATCGCAGTTCCCGCACGGTGCGGCTGATGAGCTTCAAATCGCCCCGGCTGCTACCATCGGCGGCCAGCTTGTCGGCGGACTCTTTAATCGTCTGAATCAGGTCTTCAATATGCCGCACGCGATCTTCATCCGAGCCGGTCGCGGCCCCTTCGGGATTGAAGCGGGGAATGACGGGATCGGGAACGAGGTCGCCTTCTTGGATGGGCTTGTCAGGCGTATTTTCGTCGGGCACTTTCGTCATCTCCCATGAATCCGTTCAAAGCGGACGGAACGCCGCTGCGGAGATTATACCGGGGGAGGAAGGGGGAGAGGGGGTGACAAGGTGAGCAAGTCGCCACGCGCGAAGCAACAGCACCTAGGCGATCAAGCAATCCACAAATCCCGGCAGGCTTGCTCGTAACTTTGTTCCAAGTCCAGCGAGACGACGCGGTCCTCAGCGAGCCAGAGCGGGATCGCGGGCAAGGGTTGACCGATTTCCAACGCGCTGGGCCAGGTTTCTAGAAAGTTGTGCTTCCCTTGGCTCAACCAGCGGCAGGTGGCAGCGTAGATCGCCGGGGGCCTCGCGGCAAGCGTTGGATCGGAGTGGCCAATGAACGACAGCAGTTCCGCATACAGGTTGAATTGCCGGACCGTCACCAGATCGACAATGCTGACGGCCACACCACGTTGCAGCAGCGCCGCGCATTTGCCGACGAAAGCATTGCGTTTCTCCGGACGGTCCTTGTTCGCTGGGCTGACGATCTCAATGGCGGCCACCAGTTGCCGCCCTCGTTCGGCGTCGTACACGCGGACTTCGTATTCGTCAAAGTTGGGCAGATCGGTTTCCACGTGCAGGGCCGGCGGAGCCACCCATGTAGCCGTGGCAATGCTGCCAAAATCTGCGTCTGGAAAACTTGTGTTCGTGAATCCGTCCCGCTCCTTGACGGCAACATCCACTTCAATCTGGGCACCCAGATGAACCCGCGGGCCGGCCACATAGCTTGGCGGTAGAATCTTGCGCAGCTGTTGTACGATTACCATAGGCCAGCCGCCGTGAAGTTCCTCCCAGGAAGACTGATTGAGAACTGGAGGTCGAAAATGATCGCGAAGCGGCATTAGTAATTTCCTTCACCCAATCATACACGCACCTTGTCGCCCCTTCACCTTGTCAGCCTCTCTCACCCCAGCCAACCGGTTTGCCAGAACAGATATGCCACTGGGGCAGCGACGAGGACGCTATCGATGATGTCCAGCACGCCGCCCAGGCCGGGGAGCCAGGTGCTGCTGTCTTTGCGCTGCATGTCGCGCTTCAGCAGCGATTCCGCTAGGTCGCCGTGCATCCCTGCCAGCGTGAGAAGCACGCCGTAAAGCAGCACCGCTAACAACGGCGGTTGGCCAATGAAATTCGGTTCATTGGAAAAAACTAGGGGCCGCAAGTATGTGAAGCAGAGCCAGCTCGCGAGGCAACCGGCGAGCAAGCCGCCGAGGGCCCCTTCCCAGGTTTTTCCTGGGCTGAGGAGGGGCGTCATCTTATGGCGTCCGAATAAGCGACCCAAAAAGTACGCGCCGGTATCGGCTGATTTCACCACAATGGGAATCGTGAGAAATGCAAAGATGCCGTGATGCAGCCGCTGCCAGGCGAGGAATAGCATCAGCCCGCCGACGTACGTCATGGCGAAAATCGCGAGGGCTGCATTGACGATCGCGCCTTCCCCCGCCTTCCGAAACCGGCCCATTTCGCCACCGAAAGCCAGGATCATGCCCGCTGCCATTGCCAGCGCGGGCCAGCCATGCCATGGAGTGTAATTCGGGCCCATCGCAAAATGAAACCACAGCTGCTTGATGAGAACCTCGCATCCCGCGAGCGAGAGCGCGATGCTGCCGATGTACGTCGCCCAGGCCATGGGGCGATGATTCTGATTCCGCAGCAGCGAAATGACTTCTTCCGTCCCCAGAATGGTGACGAGCAAAAAGAGCGGCACAAGCCAGACGCCGGGAATGCCCAACCCAACTTGTCGATAGTCGAGCGCCACCAAGGACAGCACGACTGTCAGGATCACGAAGGAAGAAAGCAAGCGCCAGCGCAGCACGGACGCCCCTTTCAGCTCTTAAGGCCGCCAAAGCGGCGATCGCGGCCGGCGAAGTCACGCAGGGCCTGGTGCAGGTCGGTAATCTCGAACTCAGGCCAGCAGCGCTCCGTCACCCACAACTCGGCATAACTGATCTGCCAGAGCAAAAAGTTGCTGATCCGCATCTCGCCCGCGGTGCGAATGAGCAAATCGGGGTCCGGCATTTCCTTCGTGTACAAATTCGCCGAGATCGTTTGTTCGTCAATCTGCTCCGGCGCGAGCCTGCCGTCTTTTACTTGCTGAGCGATGGCCCGGGTCGCATCGACAATCTCGCCGCGGCTGCCATAGTTGATCGCCAGGCACAAGCGAGTGCCGGTGTTCTCGGAGCTCAGCCGCACGGTTTCGTCCATCTCGCGCAGTGTCGCGTCGGGAATGCCATCGCGCCGACCGATGATCGAGACGACGATGTTCTGCTTCAAGATCGTCGTCCGCTCTTCGATCATGTACTGTTCCAGCAGATGCATCAGGAACTCCAGTTCCCGCTGCGGCCGTTTCCAGTTTTCGCTGGACAGGCAAAAGAGCGTGAGTTGCTGCAGATGCAGCCGGGCTGCTTCTTCCACCGTTTGCCGCACGCTGTTCACGCCGCGACGATGCCCTTCGATACGCGGCAAATGCCGCCGCTCCGCCCAGCGACCATTGCCATCCATAATCACGGCCACATGCCGGGGCCGGCGTTCCGGCGGCACGTCAAAGGCTTGATCGGCGGTGAGGAGGGCGGGTTGAAGCACGGCTGCGGGAATCTTTTGAACGACAGGAGAGGTCCGAAGTGTTCAAAATAGCAGCGCGGGTACGTGCGAAATATGGGGCGGGAAGGAAAATGAAACGTGAGGCGCTAACTCTGCTAACGTAGCGCGCTGTTCGTGGAGTTGTAGTTGGCAGCCAGTGATTGCCGGGGCACTTCCACCGGCATGGGCTGCGCATCAAAGTTGATGCCTGCGAGCTTCTTGGGAACGATGCCCAGGTTGGTGTGACCGGGAATCGGTTGTTGCGTGGCTTGATATTCCAGCATCACGCGATGGACGGCGGGATTGATTTCGGTCTTGCCGTCGGCCCGTTCCTCGCCCACGGAGTCGAATGAACCGATGGTGACGATGCTCTCGGAGACATCGTGAAACTCGTAGGCCTCGACCCCTTTCTTGCGGAGCGCGACGCACAGGTCGCGGGCTTTTTCAGCAGCGATATCAATCTTGGGTCGGTTCATGCCCTCGCTGACGAGCCGATCAAATTCTTGCGGCTTCATCGTATCGACGCCGCGGAAGGTAGCGACCTTCACGGTGTACTTTTTAGGATTCCGCAGCAGGCTGTGCGGCAAATCTTTGTTCAACTGCACCACGAAGGGATCGAGTCCCTTGGCGACAAAGTATTCCTCCGGCAGCATCGGATTGCGGGTGACGAAAGCTCGCGCCAGTGGCCCCCGGGCGCGGCGCTGATCGTTTTGGGGCAAAATGCTGCGATACAGATCGCCGAACCGCGTGGCCAGCGGCTGCGTGGGCTTGGTCGCTTGCTTCCCCTGGCTGGGACTGGCAGGAACCATGCTCGCCGGCTTGAGGGCTTTGATCGTCTTCAGCGTGGCTTCCAGGGCGGGGTCGTTCACCGATTCGAAGTTCCCGATCATCACGGCCACTTCGTCGAATTCCTTCGGGCGCATTGGCTTCATCTTCTTCGCGCCGCCGAATTTATTCAGTCCCAGACCCACTTCCTGTTGGTTGTAGTCGAAGTGCTGCCGGAAGATGTAAGCCTGCAAGCGGTAGCGCGAGCGCAGTTCACGCGCGAGTTCGTTCGCTTGCGCTTCGCCGGCTTCGCCCACAAACGAGGTACACATGATCATCCACGGCCCTTGCTGCTCCGTCAGGGAGTAATCCACGGTGGCAGCCGCCGTCTTCACTGGCGGGGGCGCTTTCCTGAAGGGAATCAGCTGCGCCCAGGGAGGAGCGCCGCTGGATACCGCAGCCAGCACAAACAACAAACCAAGGCCCAGCGACAATGACGCGCGCATCCGGAGACGGGGCAGGTGCATGGGAAGGTTCTCCAGCGACGAGATCGATCGATAAAACCGACAAGGGCCTGGCGGCCGAGAAGCGGCGGGACTGTAGCAGGCCAGTGTGATCGCTGCCAAGAGAGGTTTTCAGCAAGGCAAATCTCAACCGTTGAACCGGTTGCCAGTAACTTTCTGCCGGCTGCGTAACATTTCACCCTGTTTCGGCCATTCAATCCGGGAGCCGGGCTTTGCCTGCACGGCGAACTGCCAAATTGCCGAAAAAGTTTGACATAAAGCCCGTTTGATGGTTATGATCCCCTGTGACTTGAATAATCTGACTGAGGTTTGTTCCCACCTGCTCGGTTTGCCAGTAGATTAGCAGCCGCCTGCCTGATTCCCCTCGCTTGATTGCCGCCTGCCTGCATTGCCACTTGATCGCCCGACTCGAAGGAGCCTGAACGTGAAGCATCTTGGTCTCGTCTGTCTGGCCTTGTTGGTAGTGGGCTCGCTAGCGTCATCGGCCTCAGCGGTCGGTCGCGTTGATGAGTTAATCGCGGCGGCTAATAAGTCGGCCGGATCGAAGTTGGCGATGCAGCCCATCGTCGATGATCCGACGTTTCTGCGGCGAATTTATGTCGATCTGATCGGGCGAATTCCGACCGAATCCGAAGTTCGCGAGTTCGCCAGTTGGCCCGTCCAAGGTCGCCGCGAACAGCTGGTCGATAAGCTGCTGCAGAATGGCCGGTTTGTCGATCGCTGGACGATCTTCTACGCCGACATGCTCCGCCTCCGCTCGCAAGCCAGCGGCGGCCAGGCGCTCATCGCTTATGTGCATCAGTCCATTGACCAGAATGTTCCGTACGATGAACTCGCCCGCCGGCTGATTTCGATCAACGGCAAAGCGGGCAAGGTTCCCGAAGCGGGTTTCGTGCTGTCCGACGATGCCGATCCGCTGGCAATGGCCGCCATCACTTCACAAGTCTTCATGGGCATTCGCATTGGCTGTGCTCAGTGCCACGATCATCCGTTTGATGTTTGGAAGCGCAAAGACTTCTACGACATGGCCGCCTACTTCGGCAAGACCCGCCGTTACGAAAGCCAACTGACCCGCGTGGTCTATTCAACCGAGATGGAACAGACCGCGATTCTCTGGCCGCCCGAAGGCGAAGTTCCCGCCAAGGACCGCAAACCGTTGTCGCCGCGATTCCCGTTTGAAGTCTCGATCTTCAATGCCAAGCCCAATCATGTCGTTCGCTTGGAAGCTGTCCGCAAAGCCAAGGCCGACGTGATTGCCGCAGCCAAGAAAGGTCCGACGATTGACGATCTGATCGCTGAATCCTCGACCAATGCCAATCAGTTGGCCAGCGGTCGCCCCGGTGAAGGGGTCACGACGAAGGAAGCCAAGAAAGACATTCGCGGCATTGATATTCAAGCCAGCCTGTATCGTAAGAGTGATTACCGCGAGCAACTCGCCAACGCAGTGACCGATCCGGGCAATCGCTATTTCTCGCGGTCGTTTGTCAATCGCGTTTGGAAGAACTTGATCGGCCGCGGTTTTGTTGAACCCGTCGATGACTTCCGGGCCGACAACCCGCCTGCTCACCCGGTCGCCATGGATTATCTGGCCGACGAATTCGTTGCCAGCGATTACGATTTGCGAACTTTGGTTCGCCTCGTCGTGACCAGCGATGCTTATCAACGGGCACATGCTCCGCGCGAAGCCGACGAACTGACTCGCCAGGAAATGGAAACGAACCTGCTCGCGACGCCGATGCGGCGGATGATTGCCGAAGCGCTGTTCGATAGCGTTGTTACGGCTGGTCACTTGTTTGAAGTGAAGCACGCGGCTGGCAAGAACGAAAAGACGCTCGTCGAAAAGATCCGCGTTCCCAAAGCCGGCAAGCCCGGTGATCTCGCTAAGCCCGGATCGCTCATCGCCCAGGGTGGCACCGCGATGGCGGGCATGGCCGGCAATCAAACAGCGATGGCTGGCGCAGGCAGCGGTTACAACTTCGAGAGCGCCATCGAAGTAGACTTCGGTGCTGTGTTGAAAGAAGCAGCCAAGGACGAAGTGGAAGTGGAAACCATGCAGGCCATGTCTCGCGAAGAGATTGAAGCCATGCGGATGCAACAAGAGCGGGGCGGGCGGATGCAGTATGAAGAGAAGACCGTCACCCGCGTGATCGACGACAATCCTGTCTATAACACCTCGCTGCGGATGCAATCACCCGCGCCGGAAGGTCACTTCCTGCGAGTTTTTGGCCAGCCAAATCGGACCGACTTGGGCGATAATCGGGACGATGTCGCTTCGATGCGGCAAGCCCTGATGATGCTCAACGGCCGGCTCTCGCACGAAGCGGCCCGCGTGGGCGACATGGAGCCGATGTACAAAATCCTCACCGGCAAAGCGCCCGATATTGAAGCCGGCATCCGGCTGGCCTACCTTGAAATCATGACGCGCCGACCCACCGCCGCCGAAATGGTTGAAGCGAAGCAGATCGTCACCGAAGCCGGCAATCCGCTCGACGGCATGGCCGACCTGCGCTGGGTGCTGATCAACTGCAATGAATTCCGATTTCTCCCTTAATTTGTAGCTGAATTCGTATTTCAATTCACCCCTCGATGTTTGCTCACCGGAAACGAAGGAGTTTTGCATGACTGGTTGCCTGGACTATCGCCTGTCGCGTCGCGCCGCTATGGCTGCGACCGGTGCTTCGATTCTTGGGATGAGCGTTCCCAACTTGCTGGCCGCGGCCGGCAAGGATCACGCGGCCAAAGCCGAACATGTGATTTTGTTCTGGAACGGCGGCGGCATGTCGCATCTCGACACCTGGGATCCCAAGCCGGGTCGCCCCACCGGTGGCGAGCTCGCCCCGATCAAAACGAGCGCCGATGGCGTGCAGATTTCCGAAATCTTCCCGCTGCTGGCCAAGCAGATGCACCACTGCTCGCTGATTCGCTCGATCGCTGGTACCCAAGGCGATCACGGCCGGGCTTCGCACCATGTGCAGACCAGCTACTTGCCTTTCCCGAACCTGATTTATCCCGGTCTCGGCTCGGTCGTCTCGCACGAGTTGCCGAACCTGGGCGATCTCCCTGGGTTCATCACGATCAGCGGCCAGGCCCATCGCGCCGGCTATCTCGGCCAGAAGTGCGAAGCCTACTTCGTGCCGCAGCCGGGCGATAAGGATCCTTACTTGGCCTTCCCCGCCGGCATCGCCGAAGTTCGCGGCAACAAGC
>JAYTUF010000103.1:0-2811 GCA_043744755.1 Anatilimnocola sp. | reverse complement strand
GTTGACGTGCATCGCGACTCAGCACTGGCAGTCAGACTCGGCCATGGTTTTCGAGAATGGGAAGTCGCTCGCTCGTCTTCCTAGCCAGTGCCACCCCGGCAAAGGATTCACCTGTGACAAACGGGGCGCTCTAACGTCCAGCCGGCAATGGTCTTAACGAACCTGCTAGCCTCTCCGCTGCCGAGAATTCTCTTGCAACCATCAGCGAATGTCGATACTTTGTAACTGAGGCCCTAACTCATCGTTACAGCGCCACCTTGGTCAATGAGGCGACGATGCTCTCCTTGGTTGGAAACCCGCGGGCGGCCGCCTGCGACCGTGTCACGCGACGGACCGTGCTCGAAGCAGCGGGAGCGGGGCTGTTCGGACTGACGTTGGGGAACGTGCTGGCCGCGGAGAAGCTGGCAGAAGGTAGGCCCAACAGTGGACCGAAGCCGCGGGCCAAGTCGGTCATCTTTCTGTTCCTGTTCGGCGGGCCCAGTCAGCTGGAAACTTTCGATCTGAAGCCGGATGCGCCGTCGAAGATTCGCGGCCCCTTCAAACCGATCGCGTGCCGCACGCCGGGCCTGCTGATCGGCGAGCATCTGCCGCGAGTGGCGTCGATCACCGATCAACTGTGCGTCATCCGCACGATGACCCACGATTACAACGACCACAGCGGCGGCGGGCACTACATTCAAACGGGTCATCGCTGGCAAGTGGCCCAAGGCGGCGGCTTCAATGCGACGAATCGCGATTGGCCCTCGATGGGGTCGGTGACGGAATACGTCGCTCAGAATTCGCCCGGTTCCAAGCCATCCGAATTGCCGAACTATGCCGTGCTGCCTAACTTTCTCGGTCGGCTGCAGGAATATACCTCGCAACTCCGCCGGCCCGGTGAATATGGCGGTTGGCTCGGCCGGGGTTATGACGGGCTGACGACGAACGTCGATAAAAAATCACCGAAGGACAATCCGTACTTTCGTGATTGCACCGATGATGAACTGAAGTTCGAGGTGCAAGGCTTGTCGCTGCCGGAAGGGATCACGCTCGATCGGCTCGAGAAACGGCAAACGCTCGTTTCGCAGTTCGACGACCAACTGCGGCGGCTGGATCGGCACGCGGGCATTATCGCCTGGGATCGCTTGCAGCAGCGGGCGATGTCGCTGGCCACGTCGTCGGCCACGCGGAAGGCCCTTGATCTGAAACAGGAACCGGCTGACCTGCGCGATAAATATGGCCGCAATCTATTCGGCCAATCAACGCTCATGGCCCGCCGCCTGGTCGAAGCGGGCACGCGGTTCGTCACCGTGCATTTCGATGCCTGCGATGGCTACAGTTGGGACTCGCATCAGAACAGCAATGACGTTCAGAAGCATCTAATCCCCGCGCTCGACAACGCACTGGCCTCGCTCGTTGGCGATTTGAAGGACCGCGGCCTGCTCGATGAAACGCTGGTGGTTTGCCTGGGTGAAATGGGGCGCACTCCGCAGGCCAATGCCGCCTGGGGCCGCAGCCATTGGAGCACGCTCTTCCCCGCGGTGCTGGCCGGCGGCGGCATCAAGCGCGGCATCACTTATGGCAGCAGCGATAAAGATGCTGCCTACCCCATCGACAAACCAGTCAAGCCCGAAGACCTGGCCGCGACGATTTATAGTGCGCTGGGCATTGATCCTCATTTGCAACTGCCCGATGCTCAAGGGCGGCCCGTCTCGATTGTTGACGGCGGCCGCGTGTTAGAAGAACTGTTCGGCTGATTCCAATTTCCCTCCCCGCCTGATCCTTCCCGCCTTCCGAGGAACTGACGAATGCTCACCTTCCACGATGGAAACCCAAGGATCGGCCGCCGTAACTTCCTGCAGGTCGGCAGCCTGGCGCTCGGTGGCCTGACGTTGCCCCAACTGCTCGCTTTGCGCGAAGCGCAGGCGGGATCGAGTGGCAAAGGGAAAGGCCTCCGCGACCGGAGTGTGATCTTCGTCTTTCTGCATGGCGGGCCGAGCCAGATCGAAACTTTCGATCCCAAGATGGAAGCCCCTGCCGGCGTGCGGAGTGCAACGGGTGAGATTTCGACCAAGCTGCCCGGCGTCACGATCGGCAGCACGTTCACCCGCCTGGCGAGCATGAACGACAAGTTCAGCATCGTCCGCTCGTATCGCACGGGCGACGGCAATCACGACATCAAGCCCATCGTCAGCAAGAGCACGCTGGGTGCGAACATGGGTTCGCTGTATGCCCGCATCGCCGGGGCCAATCATCCCGAAACGGGCATGCCGACCAACGCCGCGCTCTTTCCGCGGGCCGTCGATCCCGAAACGCAGAAAGAAAACAACGGCTTCGGCAAGTTCGCGGCGACGGGCACGCTGGGGAGCGCCTTTGCACCGTTCTCACCCGGCGGCGAAGGGAATTTTCAGAAGGACCTGGAACTGCGGCTGGGCCGCGACCGCGTGGAAGACCGCCGCAATCTGCTGACCGGATTGGATCGCTTGCAGCGGGGTCTCGATGCGCAAGGCAACATCGGCGGCCTCGATCGCTTGCAGCAGCAGGCCTTTCAAACCGTGCTCGGCGGCATTGCGAAGGCTTTTGATCTGTCGCAGGAAGATACCAAAACGATTGAGCGTTACGACACGGCCCCGCTAGTGCGGCCCGATCAGATCAGCCGGAAGTGGAACAATTACAACAACTATGTGGATAACGCCAAGTCGCTGGGCAAGTTGCTGCTGCTGGCCCGCCGGTTATGCGAAACGGGCTGCGGCTTTGTAACGGTCACCACGAACTTTGTGTGGGACATGCATGCGGACGTGAACAACACGGGCGTAGAAGAAGGGATGCGCT
>JAYTUF010000102.1:0-2811 GCA_043744755.1 Anatilimnocola sp. | reverse complement strand
GTGGTGATCAAGAAGGGTGAACACGGGTGCATGCTGTGTACCGCGAGCGATACGTTCGTGCTCCCCGCGTTTCCCGCCGATGCGGTCATCGACCCAACGGGCGCCGGCGACAGTTTTGCCGGCGGCCTGATGGGCTACCTCGCCCACAAGAACAGCTTGGAGCCCCGCGTGCTGAAAGAAGCGCTGGCCTACGGCATCCTTGTCGCCAGTTTTAACGTAGAAGATTTTAGTCTGGAGCGGATGAAGCAGATCGAGCGCCCGGATCTCGATCTGAGGATGGAGCAGTACCGAAAGATGTTGGCGTTTTGAGGCAGGGCCGAAGGGATGAGATGAGGCAGTCGTTAACTATTCCACCCTGCTCCCTACTGCGCCTGGCTGATCTTGGTCAGCGATCTTTGCAAGGCGAAACGCACTTGCGAATCGGGATGGCTGGTCGAGAGCTTTGCCATTTCATTGACAAAGGGCCTTCCTTCGGCGCCCACTTCGCCCAGTGCTTCGGCCGCGGCGAAGCGGACGCGCGGGTCTTGATCGTCGAGCGCCTGAATCAGCGGCGGGATGAATTGGGGCCGGACCGGCCTCATTTCACGAATGGAAAGGGCGGCATTCCAGCGCTCATTAGTCTCCATGTGAGCCAACTGCTGGATCAATAGCTCGTCCTGGCTTAGTTCCTGATGGCAACCAGCCACGAACCAAAATAGGGGCGCGGCGGCAACGACTAGCCAGACTCCGCGACGGCCGTCAGCCATGAGCAATCCGAATCAATCTCAGGCCGTGAGCCAGTTCCTCACGGCCAAACACCAGGACTGGCAGCCTTAGAAAGATTGCAGCGGCTCGCCGTCGGCGGGCATCATCAAGCGGTCCCACACGCCATCGAACTGATAGCTGGGATCATTGGTGGCGAAGGCTGCATCGACTCCAATCGTCGGGAAGTCAGGATCGCTGATTTCGCGCCGACTGATTTCCTTTTGCAACGCCTTGACGCTGCCATCGAACAGGCAGACCGACAACGTGCCGAAATGCAGCCCCTGCACCCGCCAGTTGTTGCAGCGATTGCGATGCGGCATCGACTGGAACATAAAGGAGTTCCCCTTGCCGTTCCATTCCACGCCAAAGTTGTGCGAGTGCTGAAAAGCATATTTGCTCCAGAACGCAAAGCGGTAAGTGCGATCGCACAGCCGCATCCCTTCCGAGAACATGATCGTGTTGGAGAGGCCATCGGTGATATCGCGATAGGCCATCACCGCATCGAGCTTGGGAAGTTCAACAGCCGTCAGTTTAGGGCCACCGACATCCCATTGCACGCCCACGCGCGATTGACCGCCGCCATAAACCCAGCCCATGAAGTTGGCCTGGTAATTGGTTGTAGACCAAGGCAGATTGTACGTCCAAATGATCTTTTTGCTCGGACCGATCGCGCTGGGATCCGACAAGCACGACAAAGCCGGAAACGAAAGATCGGTGATGTTATACAGACCGATCGTTTCGTAAGTGTACTGGGCTGGGGTGCCCACCTGCGGAACGGGAGTATTGGGCGGACCTACCCAAGTGCTGGTATTTACTGGATCCAGCGGGTAAGTGTGACCCATGTGATTGGTCGTACCACCAGGCGTCGTGCCCGTCGTCTGCCAATAGCCTCCATTATTGATCGAGGTGGCGGGCGTATAATCAGGGGACGCGGGCGTCGTCATGACGCCAATCCGCGACATCCGGCCATAGTTACGGGCTACCGCTAGATCGTAAGACGCCTGCTGCTCCAGATACGGCAGCAAATGAATCAGCCAGCCGCCGTCCGGATACTTGGCGGTATTGTTCTCCGACCAGTACGGCGGCAGCCGGTTGTATTGCTGGTGGAAGTTGTGGGTGGCAATGCCATATTGCTTCAAGTTATTGAAGCACTGCGTGCGACGGGCCGATTCGCGCGCCGCTTGGACAGCGGGCAACAGCAAAGCAATCAAAACACCGATGATGGCGATGACCACGAGGAGTTCAATGAGTGTGAACCCCGCCCGGCCTCGTCGCGAGACGGCAAACATCTTCGCCCCCTACGCAATCGCTGGCACGCGCACGGAAAATGACGAATCAGAAGCGCTGTCAGCAAGAAGGAATCGAACAACACCGCGAACGCGTATTGGCTGGCCAGACCCAAACGAGTGGGGACCGGTCCAACTGTATAGATAAAGCGCTGGATACAATATCACGTCGGCCACCCCCTTGTCAACAAATTCCTGAAAATTCCGTTAGCTGCAAATTTGGCCTACACGCAGGCAGAAAAGCCAGTTACGCGGTTGCTTACCGGCTGTGTTTCTCACGGCGGGGGCGGTGCCACCTCGCACGTCGAGGACCCGGGAGAACCGGGAGCTCGATCTGCTTCAGCCGTTGGTTCGGTTCGTTTTTAGGGAACTAGTCCGGCAGCCGAACCCTGTCTATTTGATAATGCGGAACGTTGCCGGGTACTCGTAATATTGCCCTTCATTCGCCTTCAGGCCGGCGACGATCGGCATGATGATTCCGTACACGAGCGGCAGGAAGATCAGGGGAAAGGCGATGCCGCACGTCGCCACCGGCGAATCCAAGGTGCGGCCTGCTTACTGGTGGAACGAGCAAGAATGGCAGGCGCATAAACAACGGGGGAGCGAGTCAGGGGAAGCAATGAAACCACTACCTAGTGTCAACTTCGCCGGCGCAGATTTTCGGACTTCGCTACAATTCAATTGACTAGTTCGGGTTGCGGAAAAGGCTCCACACTAATCGGAAAGTACCGACATTTCGGTTGAGACGTCGCCCAGGACCTCACTAGTCCATCAAAATTGC
>JAYTUF010000101.1:0-11014 GCA_043744755.1 Anatilimnocola sp. | reverse complement strand
CTGCGATCCGCGGGAGGCGACTTCACCTCGGTGGACACTAGCACGACCGGAAAGCCGCGCGGCACGGTTGGACCCAGCGCCAGGTGACTGCCACGGATGTGGATGGGCACGTCGATAATCTGGCCTTCCGAAACGCCCATCGCGGTCGGCAGCGCAGGGACGCTGGCAGTTAACTTCGCCAATTCCTCGCGGCGGACTTTCAATTCGGTTTGAACTTCGGCAGTGAATTGCGTTTCAAACTCCTTGGGAAGTTGTTCCCCCGTTTTCAACTTCGCTTGCAATTCGTCTTTCGACTTCTTCACGAGCGCATCGATGGCCGCCTTCTGTTCAGCCACGAGTTTATCGAGCGCGGCCTTGCGCTGCACTTCCGCCGGTGTCGCCAGTGGGTTCTCCCACCAGCGAGCGATCTTCTTAAAATGCTCCATCGTCCGCGTGCTTTTGAAGATGCCAGCCATCGCGTAGTAATCGTCTGCCCGGATCGGATCGAACTTGTGATCGTGGCAGCGGGCACAGCCCAGCGTCAGTCCCAGCAATGCGCGGCCGACGGTATCGACCTGCTCGTCGAGAATGTCCATCTCCATCTTGGTCTCGTCAACTTCGGCCAAGACTTTGGGGCCGAGCGCGAGAAAGCCGGTTGCGATCAACCGTTCTTGCGTGATGGAAAAGTTGGGAGACGGCGGCAGCAAGTCGCCGGCCAATTGCTCCTGCAAGAATTGATCGTAAGGCTTGTCGGCATTGAGCGAGCGAATAACATAGTCGCGATACCGCCAGGCGTTGCCATGGGCGATGTTCTCGTCGAGACCGTTCGAGTCCGCATAGCGGGCCACGTCGAGCCAGTGCCGCCCCCAGCGCTCACCATAGTGGGGCGACTCCAGCAAGCGATCAACAACGCTGGCGAAAGCGGTGGGCGACTGATCGTTTTGAAACGCAGCGATCTCAGCCGGCGTCGGCGGCAGGCCCGTTAGGTCAAACGTCGCGCGGCGCAACAGCGTGAGCTTGTCCGCAGGCTGTGACGGGCGGAGATTCTTCGCTTCGAGTTCCTTCAATACGAAATGATCAAGGGCCGTCTTCGCCCACGCGGCATCCTTCAACGCGGGAGGCTGATGATCGACCGCGGGCTGAAACGACCAGAACTTCTTGGCTTCTGCCAGATCGAATCGATCAACCGGAGCAACCGAGCCCGGCAGGCGCTCCGGATGCGGCGCACCCATTTTGACCCAGGCGGTCAAATCAGCGATCTCGCGCTCACCCAGCTTCTTCTCCGGCGGCATCTGCAACTCAGCCAACTGATAGCCGATGGCCGTCACCATTAGGCTCTTCTCCGGCTTGCCCGCCACGACGAACGAGCCCGCCTTGCCACCCTTCGTCAGCGCCGCGAGCGAATCCACCCGCAGCTTGTTCTCTTGCAACTCGGCTCCATGACACTCGTAGCAGTGCTTCACCAAGATGGGCCGCACCTTCGTCTCAAAAAAACGCACGCCCTCAGCAGCAGCATCGTCAGCAGCCAATGAAGATCGCGCAATCGAGCAAGCGCTGATCGCAACAACCAGACTAAACGCAAAACGCACTAGACCATTGCTAAGTGATACGGCCATCTTCGACTCCGCAATCCGCAATCCGAATTCCCCACTCCTTCTCACTCCCGCTCACTCGCCGGAATCTGGATCGCGGTCAGCGCACAGCAATCCCAACCCTTCACTCCCCGGGCCGCATTCCAGCAGATGAAAACCTGACTCCCATCGGGCGTGACCGAGACGGCATATGTCCCATGCACGGCAACCTTGTACTTCTCTTCATAGAACGGATGCAGAAACGCGATCACCTTTCGCTTGCCGGTTTGCGTATTGAACTGCACCACAGGAGAGCCATCGCGATAGCCGCCACCGTGAGCGCCCGGGGCGTAATAGATGTACTTGCCGGTCGCCTCGGCCGAAAGGCACGCGACGTATTGTTCAGTACCAACAGCGGCCGGCCCCAGCGAACGGGCCTTTTCAGTCTTCACGTCGAACTCAAACAATTCGCAGCCGCTGCCACCGGTCTGAGCGGCCGTATAGATCTTGCCATTGGGCGTTTCGTCGGTCGCGGCGCGAATGCCGATGGTTCCTTCAATCTTCACGGGCGCAGCGCCCGATTTTGGATCGAACCGCATCAGTGGCGAGTCGGTCGCGCCGGGCGTGTAATAAACTTTGCCCGTCGATTTCGAAACCATCATCGCGCGCGCCGGACCATCGGGGCCGGAATAAATCATTTTGCGATTGGCCAAATCATAGGCCCAGAACTGAATGCCGCTCTTGTCCGCATTGCTGCCCACGGCGGAACCACCGTACAGAATCAGCCGATCCGGATCGAGATGGGCACAGGGGAGGCAATGCTTGGGCACGGGCGCTGCCTGCACGATTTCCCTCTCGTCGGTGGCCGGCTTGCAGCGGACGATCCAGTCACCTTTGTAGTGATACTCATCGGTGGTGATGGTCGTCGAGCCACGATGCGTGGTGCAATACAGCCAGCCATCCTTGCCGACGCCTAGCCGGCTGTGAACCTTGCCCGGTGCATAATGCCCCTCGGGAATATTGAGCAGCTTCTTCAAATCCAAGATGGTGCGAATCTTCTTCGTCGCGGGGTCATATTCAAAAACAAACGCATTCCCCTGCGGCGCGAGATGATCGCCGATCGCACAATAATACTTGCCTTCATGCATTACGCTCTCGCCCCAGTTCGACCAAGGACGAGCGGCGTATGTCTGCTCGGGAAAGAAGGCGAAGTCGATCGTCGGCGGCTTCTTCGCTACTGTCACCCCCTCGGGCAAGTCCTTCAGCGGCTTCAAGAAGTCGGGCGATGTATCCGTCACCATCTGCTCACCGCCCGGCAACGTCGGCGGATATTCCAGCGCGGATTTGACTTCCGCCTTGGGCTTGGCCTTCGCTTCTCCTTTGGCCTTCGCCTCGGCTTCGTTCCTCTGTTTCTTCTTCGGCGTCTCCTCTTGCGACCAGCTTGCCGAGCCGAGTAATAGGCAAACGATTGATATGCAGCACAGGGATCGGCGAGTCATTAAAGTTCTCCAGGCTGGATAAAGGTGGATGAGAGCGTTTAGCATAACCGGTGGAAACGGCAGGGGCTAGGAACTGGCTACCCCTGACCTCCTGACTTTCCGATCCCCGACTTTCCGATCCCCGCCCCGGTGCTCCATGACTCTCCTCTATCACAGTCCGCTTTTTCAAACTCATAAAACGGGCTCTCACCCGGAGAAGCCGGAGCGGCTCGCCACGATTGATCGGCACTTGAAACAAGTCGGCATGTACGACCGCTGCACGATCGCTGAATGGAAACCCGCGACGGCGGAGCAAGTGGAGCGAATCCATACGAAGGCCTATGTCGCCGAGTTGGAGAAATTCGCGGCGGCAGGCGGTGGCCGGATTGAAGCCGATACGGTGATGAGCGCGGAGAGTTACACCGTTGCTCAGCAGGCAGCAGGAGCGTCGTGCGCCGCCGTCGGCGCGGTGTTGAAGGGGGAAGATACTTCGGCCATGTGCCTGGTCCGGCCGCCTGGGCATCATGCGCTCGAAAAGAGTGCGATGGGCTTTTGCTTGCTCAACAACATTGCCATCGCTGCCAGGTGTGCGCTGGCGGAGCATCAGCTTGATCGCGTGCTAATTGTCGATTGGGACGTGCATCACGGCAACGGCACGCAGGATGTGTTTTATAGCGACGACCAGGCCGCCTTCTTCTCGATGCATCGCTGGCCCTTCTATCCCGGCACCGGCGACAAGGACGAAACCGGGGCCGGCCGAGGCCTGGGCTTCACCCGCAATGTCCCCGTCGCGTTCGGCACCCCGCGCGACAAAATCCTGGCCCAGTTCACGAAGGAACTAGAAGCCTTCGCCGCCAAAGTCAAACCCCAACTGGTGCTGATCAGCGCCGGCTTCGACGCCCACATCCGCGACCCCATCGGCTCGCTCGAACTCGAAACCGAAGACTTCCGCGCCCTCACTAAAATCGTCCAAACCATTGCCGATGCGCATTCCAAGGGCCGCATCGTCAGCATCCTCGAAGGCGGTTATCACCCCCAGCGCTTAGCCGAATCGGTCGAAGTGCATCTGGACGAACTCCTCAAGAATAAACCTGCCTAAAACAACTTTACCTGTCGCAGTCGCTCGCGCGCAATTTCGCAATACTCCGCTGCCACATCGATGCCGAGATAGGAATGTCCGAGGGCTTGCGCGACGACGGCGGTGGTGCCGCTGCCCAGGAAGGGATCGAGCACCAAGCCCTGCGGTGGGCAACTGGCGAGGAGGCAGGTGCGGACCAGCGACTCGGGGAAGACGGCGAAGTGGGCGCCGCGGAATTTGCTGAGGGGGATCGACCAGACGGTCCGCTTGTTGCGGCCGAGCGGATGAAAGGCCTGGTCCCAGCGGCCGTTGTGCAGATTGCTGTCGCCGCCGTTCTTGCCTGCTTCCGGCGTGCCACCACGCTTGCCGAAATGGCCGCGGCCGCCCTTCATTTTGCTGTTCTCGCTGAACGTGACATGCGGCTCGCGAACCGCGTCGGCATTGTAAAAATAGTCAGCCGATTTAGTGAGGAAGAAAATGTACTCGTGATCGGTCGTCGGTCGGGTCTTCGTGCTCGACGGCATCGCATTGGGTTTGTGCCAGATGCAATCGCTCCGCAGAATCCAACCTTCGTCGATGAGCGCGAGTGCCACTCGCCAAGGCATTCCCAACTGAGCCCCGGCCTTGTCGTACTTATCGCCAATCACCAGCCAGAGTGAACCGGTGGATTTCAAACAGCGGCGGACTTCGGCGAAGATGATCTTCAGTTTTTGAACGTAATCGTGCGGTGATTCCTCTTGCCCGACTTGTTTCTGCTGGCCGTGATAGTCGCGCTGCTGGTAATAAGGCGGACTGGTGACGACGGCGTCGATGAAGTCGGCGGGCCACGGTTGCAGCACGGCGAGGGCGTCACCGTGGTGGAGGGTGTTGGGCAGGACGGCCACGGGCGACAAGATATTTAACGATTTCTTAGAGGGCATGGTACTGAATTGAACTGCGGAGCGCAGCGACCGCAAGGTAGCCCGTCGCGTAAGCCAGGAAGTGCCGCGAGATAACTCGACATTGCCAATCGTGCGGTAGCACAAAAGACGCCGCGAATTGCACTCGCTGCGCGCTATCGCACGGTTGCCGATGGTTTGCCGATGGTTTGCCGATGGTTTGCCAATGGTTTGCCAATGGTTTGCCAGTTGCGGCACTCCCTTGCTCACGCGACGGGCTACCTGGGCGACCCTTCACCATAGGTGCGCAGCGCCAGATCATATACATCCTTCAGCGGCAGATTCTTTTCCGCAGCGATCTTTTTGCAGCTTTCGAACTCAGGCGAGAAGCTCAAGCTGCCATCATTGAGCACAGCCAATTTGCCGGTTACTTCACCCAGCGATGTATTGACGGAATGAGCGCGGCGTTCGAGTTTATGCCGGCTCGCGGGCCAGCGGCGGATGCCAAGCGTGCCGGTTTCTTTGAAGAGGATTTTTTCCATCTTCGCGATCAGCTCGGCCTCGCATAGGACCGTAACTAACGTGCCCGGGCGATTCTTCTTCATCTGAATTGCGGTGGTATAAACATCCAGCGCGCCCGCTTCGAGCAGTTTCGTCGTCGCGAAGCCGATCACTTCGCCACTGATGTCGTCGAGATTGGTTTCCAGCACCCAGACCTGATCGCTCAGCAAATGCTCGTCCGCTTCGCCAATGATCAGCCGGAGCAAGTTGGGTTGTTCCTTTAGATCGCGATCACCGGCGCCGAGGCCGATGGTCCGAATCTTCATGGCGGGGAGCGGGCCAAACTCATCGGCGACGGTGGCGATGATCGCAGCACCCGTCGGTGTCGTCAATTCAAACGGCACGTTGGAAAACGAGATTGGGATGCCTTTGAGAATCTCAGCGACTGCCGGTGCGGGAACACTCACGCGGCCGTGCTCGATTTCGATGAAGCCGGTGCCAGTGGGCACGGGCGAGCAAACGATGCGATCAACGCCCAGCAGAGACAGGCCAATCGCGCTGCCGACAATGTCCGCAATCGAATCGACCGCGCCCACTTCGTGAAAGTGAACTTTACGCAAGGTGCTGCCATGCACGCGGGCCTCGGCGACGCCGACGCAAGTGAAGATGCGGGTGGCCAAATCTTTTTGGACCGGCGTGAGGACCGTACTAGCTTCGATCTTCTCGACAATGTGATGCAGATGCCGGTGCGCCTGTTCCTTGGGATGATCGATGCTCACCTTCTGGCCACGAAAGCCCTTCCGCTTCACTTCGGTTGCTGAAAACTGAATCTGCGTGAAGCCCAGCGAATCGACGCCGGCCTGAATTGCGGCCAAATCGACGCCGCAATCGACGAGAGCCCCCAGGGTCATATCACCGCTAATGCCGCTGGGACAGTCGAAGTAAGCGATTTTCATATTCCAAACTACTTTCTACTCTCTGCTTTCTACTTCCATTCTGCGGGGGCAGGAAAGTAGAGAGGAGGGAATGGAAGTGAGAAAGGGGGCGCTCCACCCTCGAAATCATGCGCCGCAGCATCTACACTTTCAGCAGCGATCAATCACCCTCCCTTCACTGCAATTGGATTCCGTCATGCAAACCAAGTCCCCATCTCGCCGCGAATTTCTCAAGCAGTCGGCCGCCGTCGCCGCGACTGCGACCATCGTGCCCTACTTTGCTTCTTCGCCCAAGGCCTTTGCCAACCAGGCCAAGAACGACCGCCCGCAAATCGGCTGCATCGGCGTCGGCAGCATGGGGACCGGTGATGCACATGGCCACGCCGGTTTCGGCGACATTCTCGCTGTCTGCGATGTCGATTCCAATCATGCCGACCGGGCCAAGAACGACGAGAAGATCGGCAAGGGCAAAGCCGACGCTTATGAAGATTATCGCAAGGTCCTTGACCGCAAAGATATCGACGTCGTCAGCGTCGTCACGCCCGATCATTGGCACATCAAGATCTGCATCGAAGCGTTGCAGGCCGGCAAGCATGTCTTCTGCCAGAAGCCGCTGACGCTGACGATCGAAGAAAATCAACTGATCCGCGCCGCGTGCAAGAAGTACGACAAGCAGGTTTTTCTCGTCGGCACGCAGCAACGGAGCGACAACAGCAAGTTCCTGCGCGCGGTGAACATGGTGCAGAAGGGCCTGCTGGGCGAGATCAAGACAGTCACCGTCGGCATCGATGGCAGCCCGACCGGCGGCCCATTCCCAGTGGCTGAAGTGCCGAAGAATCTCAATTGGGATATGTGGCTGGGCCAGGCCCCCAAGGTCGATTACCGTGAGAAACGCTGCCATTACGAATTCCGCTGGTGGTATGAATACTCGGGCGGCAAGTTCACCGATTGGGGTGCTCACCATGTGGACATCGCCACTTGGGCCATCAATGAAGATAAGGAAGGTCAAGGGCCGATCTCGGTCGATGGCACCGACGCCAAGCATCCGGTCCCGTTCGAGAAGGGTTTTC
Organism: Anatilimnocola sp.; assembly: GCA_043744755.1. GTDB lineage: Bacteria > Planctomycetota > Planctomycetia > Pirellulales > Pirellulaceae > Anatilimnocola. Next base: position 3,524 of record JAYTUF010000101.1, on the reverse strand, counting down.
CAACCGTCGATGACCGCTACAACACGTCGCACGAATTCGGCACCAAGTGCAAGTTCGCCAGCGGCGTGGAGATGATCATCACCAGCCGGGGCGACAACGGCGTGCTGTTTGAAGGGACCAAGGGCCGCCTGTTTGTGAACCGCGGCAAGATCACCGGCAAGCCCATTGAAGAGAACTGGGACAAGGACCAGTTCACCAAGGAAGACCTGGAAAAGCTCTACAAGGGGAAGCCGGCCGAAGGGCACAAGAACAACTTCTATCGCTGCATTCGCGAAGGGGGCCTCACTGTTTCGGACGTTTTCAGTCATGTTCAAACGATGAACACCTGCCACCTGGCTTCGATTGCTTCGCGCTTGGGCCGGACGATCAATTGGAACCCCAAGAGCGAGCAGATCACCGGCGACGACGAAGCCGCCGCCCTGCTCAGCCGCAAGCAACGCGCGGGGTTTGAGATCGCGAAGGTTTCGTAGCGCGAACGATGGCCATCACCAACTTCGGCCGCAATCTGCAATTCACTCCGCGGCACACCTATCAGCCGCGGAGTGAAGCGGAACTGCTGAAGATTCTGCGAAAACATCGCGGCCAGCGGATTCATGCCGCGGGCAGTCTCCACTCTTGGAGCGAGGCCGCCCGCAGTGATGACATTTACATCACGCTGGAACATCTCAACTCCGTTCACGTTTCGCGAGAAACAACCGAACCCATCGCCACCATCGGCGCGGGTTGCCAGATCAAACGCGTTCTCGCGGAACTGGACAAACAAGGTCTCACTCTCCCCAGCGTTGGCTTGATCAGCGAGCAGACCATCGCCGGCGCCACGGCGACCGGCACGCATGGCTCCGGGAAGCATTGCCTATCGCAATACTTAGAAACCGTTCGCATCGCTCATTACGATGCGGCTACCGGTGAGCCGACGATCACGGAAGTCACCGGCGGCAACGATCTCGCCGCGGCGCGTTGTTCGCTGGGCTGCTTGGGAATCATCATTTCCGTCACGATCCGTCCGCGGCCGCAATACCAGATCGAAGAATGGCTGGGCGTGCATCCGGATCTCCCCACCACGCTTGCGCTCGAAGCGGATTGGCCGCTGCAGCAGTTCTTTTATGTCCCTTGGCTGGACAAGTATCTGGGCCAACATCGCCGCGAAGTGAAAGCGAAACGAAGCTGGCTGGCGAGCGTCTACCGCGTCTATTGGTTCCTGGCGATCGACCTCGCGCTGCACGTGATGCTCCGGCTGATCGTGCAAACGCTCCGCAGCGCCGGCGGCGCGAAGTTCTTCTTTCGCTACGTGGCGCTGACGACGGTGCCGTGGCGGTGGCACGTGGTCGATAAGTCGCAGAACCAACTCATCATGGAGCATGAGTTGTTCCGTCACATCGAAATGGAAATCTTCGTCCGCCGCTCGCAACTTGCCGCAGCGTTGGAATTGCTGCGCCAGACCATCATCGAGTTCGCTGGCAAGTCAGCAGACCGCTATACGCATCATTACCCCGTCTGCGTTCGCCGCGTGCTGGCGGACGAAACGCTAATCTCAGCGACCAGTGGCGGCGCGGAAGATTTCTATGCGCTAAGCCTCATCAGCTACGCCTGTCCCGCGCAACGGGCAAGTTTTTTCGGCTTTTGTGATTCGGTTGCTGCTTCCCTGACTGCGACCTTTGGCGCTCGCTGTCACTGGGGCAAATACTGTCCGACGCCAGCGGCAGAAATTCAACAACTCTATCCTCGCTTGCCGGAGTTCGCCGCAGTCTGCGAGCGGTTTGATCCCGAGCGGCGATTTGCAAACGACTGGTTGCAACAATTACTGCTAGATCCTGACGCGGCGCAGCCGCAGGAAGCCCGCCGCGTAAGCTAGGAAGAGCCGCGCGCGAACGAATCATTGGCATCCGTGCTATAGCACGCAAACGTGCTTCGTTGGACTACCGCATGTTTGGCATAACTGAGTTAGCTCGCGGCACTCCCTCGCTGACGCGGCGGGCTTCCTAAATGAAAGGCGACACTCAATCATCGGCCGCGTCGCCGTCCTTGATCACGAACCGCGCCTTGAGGCGGGCAACTTCCGTCGCCAGGCCCGCGGTGGTTACGCTGCGGAGGACTTCCTCGAAATCTTTATACGCGGCGGGGGCTTCGTCCTTCGGATATTGCCGGCAGTTGGTCAGGATGTCGTGCTGGTCGAACGATTGGTCGATGGTTGCCTGATCGAGCTCGCGGATCGCCCGTTTGCGGCCCAGGCAGCGACCGGCGCCGTGGTTCACGCTGTAGCAACTGATGGCGGCGCCCGGGTCGGCGACCATCACGCTGCTGCCGGCCTGCGGGTTGCCGGGGAGCAGGATCGGGTGGCCCGTGTTTTCATAAATCGTGCCGGTGAGCGCATGATGGCCGGCGGGGAACGCGCGGGTCGCGCCCTTGCGATGCACCCAGGCCGGGCGGTTTTCGAAAATCTCCCGCCGCGCGATGTTGTGGCTGATGAAATACACCAGTTCGCCCGTCACGCCGGGAATGACCTGCTGAAACGCTTCCAGCACCAGCACGTTGATCAGCAAGTGATTGAGCGTGGCGAAGTTGGCGCCGAGAGCCATGTCGTCGAGATACGCATCGGCCTCGGGCGTGCCCAGCGGTGCATAGACCAGTTCGCGATCGCCGCCCGGCAAGGGAATGTCCCACTTCGAGAACTGATGCTGCAGCGCGCGGAACTGCCCCATCGCCAGGTTGTGGCCGATGCCGCGGGAACCACAGTGCGACAGGAACGCAACCTTGCCATCCTGCAGGCCAAACACTTTCGCTGCTGCCTGCGCGCGGTCGTTGTTTTGCAGTTGCACGACTTCGCACTCGCCAAAATGGTTGCCGCCGCCGTACGAACCGAGCTGCGTCACTTTGTCGCCAAACTTGGGGAACATGCCGCCGCGCAGGAGTCGATCGAGCCGATTACCGAGCGCATCGTGCGTATCGTCGTGACCCACGTGCTTGGAGTCTTCGCAGCGGTCTGTCCAATGCGAGGGGATGCCCAGCTGCGCGCAGACGGAATCCGAAGCGCCTTCCACCAGCAGTTGCTGACCGAGTTCCGCGGTGATCTTGCGGCCGTTCTTCATGTTCCGCTGGCCGCGGCCCAGGCCCGTGGGAATCCGCTCGCAGACGGCATTGATCAACTCGCGACGAATCTTGCGATCATTAATCTGATCGGCGGGCAGATCGAGCTGCAGCAGGCTCATCGAGCACTTGATATCGACGCCGACCGGTCCGGGATAAACGTGCGTCGGCGAAACGAGGACGCAGCCGACGGGAGCGCCATAGCCCAAGTGAGCATCGGGATTGAGTACCAGCTCGCTCACGCCGGGCGCGAGCCGCGAATTCACCGCCTGCTGCAAGCAGCCCTCGTCAAACGTGGCCCGAATCGCCGCCGTGCCGATGACGGTAATCGGCTTCGTCTTGCCCCCCGTCGGCAGAATCGCCGTGGCTTCGCCCGTGGGAATGATTTCGTGGGTCATTGTGATTCTCGTCCGATGAGTTGATTCGTAGGATGGGCACTC
>JAYTUF010000100.1:0-2815 GCA_043744755.1 Anatilimnocola sp. | reverse complement strand
CTTATATCAATGATCCCAACAGCTACTCCAGCCGGCGGGGCAAACCGAATTGCTGCGAGAAGCTGCAGGTGCTGGGCGTGCATCGCGACGGCGGGTTGCGGCCATACTTCATTCTGCCCGCGCGGAAGCTGCACGTTTCGACCAAGCTGCAGTTCGAGCAACTGGCCCTCGTCGAAACGCTGGCCATCGGCTGCCATGCGGTGGATCGCAGCGAACTGAAATCGGACGAATACTGCCTGATCATCGGCGCGGGACCGATCGGCCTGGCCACGCTCGTGTTCGCGAAGCTGACCGGCGCGAAGATCATTGTCCTCGATATGAACGCCCAGCGGCTGCAGTTCTGCCGCGACGTGATGGGCGCGGATCACACGGTGCTGCTCAGCGATAACCTTGAGAAGGAATTGCGCGAGCTAACCGAAGGGCATCTGCCTGAAGTTGTTATTGATGCGACTGGCTCCGCCGTTTCGATGTCGAACGCGTTTGGCCTGGTCGCGCCGGGCGGGCGGTTGGTTTATGTGGGCATCACGACCGACGAAGTGAAATTCAAGCATCCGATCTTTCATCGGCCGGAGGGAACGCTCCTCTGCTCGCGCAATGCGCTCCCGCGAGACTTCACGAGGATCATTGGCCTGATGGAATCGGGGCAGATCAATACCACGCCCTGGATCACGCACCGCAGTGCGTTTGAAGATTTGATCGAGGTCTTTCCGTCGTACACGAAGCCCGAGACGGGCGTCATCAAAGCCGTCGTCGAGGTGGGCGAATGAAGGCTTTGCCCGAAACCGTGCTGCAATTCGGCGCCGGTCGGTTCCTGCGAGCGTTTGTCGATCGCTTCATTCAACAGGCGAACGACGACGGCCAAGCCGTGGGGCGAATCGTCGTGGTGCAGCGCGGCAGCGATGCTCGCGCCGAATCAATGCAGGCAGGCAGTGCGGGCTTCACGGTGCTGGTGCGCGGCTACGAAAACGGCGAATTGATCGAACGACCCGAAAAGGTAAACAGCATCAGCCGGGCGATTGTGGCCGCCGATGATTGGCGGGAAGTGCTGCGCGTGGCGACTTCTCCGGAACTGAAATACATCGTCTCGAACGCGACGGAAGCGGGTTACATACTCGATGGCGCTGACCGCCTCACCAGTCATCCGCCGGCCTCCTTGCCAGGCAAGTTGACGCAGGCCTTGTGGGCCAGGTTTCAGCAGCATTTCGGCGGCTTGACGCTGCTGCCGTGCGAGTTGATCGAAAGGAATGCCGATAAGCTGCGGGCGCTCGTGGTGGAGCAAGCGTCCCGCTGGAGCCTGCCGGCGGAGTTTGCCGCCTGGATCGAAACGGAATGCCTCTGGCTGAACAATCTGGTCGATTGCATCGTCACCAGCCCGCCCGCCGATCATCGGCTGGCCGCCACCGATTCATTGCTGACATGCGCGGAACCTTATGCGCTGTGGGCAATTGAGAAACCAGTTGGGCGTGATGTTGCCCTGTTTCAACATCCGGCCATTCAGCTTGTCGATGATCTTTCCGTTTATTACCTGCGAAAGGTTCGCATCCTGAATGGCATGCACTCGGCGATGGTCGCCAAGTTTCTGCCCCAGGGATTCGTCACCGTGCAGGACGTGCTCCGCGATCCCGCGGCAACTCGCTGGATTCGCGACTTGCTCTACGAAGAGATTGTCCCCGCGATTGCCTACCGCGTGCCTGGCGTCGCTGCCTTTGCGGACGACACCTTCGACCGGCTCCGCAATCCTTATCAACAGCACAAGCTGGCCGATATCGCCCTCAACCACGCCGACAAAGTCCGCGTGCGGCTGCAGACGACGCATGATGAGTATGGGACGCTGTTTGGACGTTCTCCCGTGCGTCTTGCTGAAGTGATCGCGGTGAAGTTGTAGTCCGCACCAACTCATTTCCGTTTCATTTCGCCACGCCTGCTTGCAGCGTGTTCTCCCGATTTCTGAATCGACCGCTGAACCTTCGCGGACCCCATGCGTCTTGACACATATACACGAGTGTGCTCGTGGGTGGGCAAGCAGCCTCCAAAACTGCCGCACGGGGTTCGACTCCTCGCGCTCGTGCTTCGAGGAAATTTGCAAGCAAGCGTTGACGTCGGCGGGCCAGGGGCGCGGGCGATCGGCTTTCGGCCGTAATCGCTGCGTGTTCCTTACTGGGTTCTGACATACCGGCGACGTCGATCAGGTAGCTCAATGGTAGAGCAACAGACTATCAATCTGTGGGTCGCGGGTTCGACTCCCGTCCAAACGCCAGTTGGCTGAAAAGTCAACTCCTAGAAAGTGCGCAAGCGCTTTCGCTACAACCAGCCAAAGGGGGACGTTTCGTTCGTACCATCGGCCGCGGCGGGCAGCAGCGTGGATTCGTCCATGTTGCGAAGTCTGCCGCAGCAGCCAGGGGCACCGCTCTGCAGTGCGCCGCGGCCTGCTGCTGCGTTGGGTAAACGTGGGTGAACTTGACGGAAAGATGCGCTCGCTGGAGTTCGCTCCGCGGGCGAGATCGCCGCCAACCGCCCGCCGCCGCCCAACTTCAGCAGCCAGCTCAAGCGACACTCCGCGATTGGTCTTGGTGATGTCATGAGCATGCGACTCCCGGCGGCCTTTTTGTAAATCAACTTTCCTTTGTGTTTTGGGTTTTGGGTTTTGGGTTTTTGGTGTTCCCATGTTCAAGCGTTTCAAAATTCGCAGCTACGAGCTCGGCCTCATGTTCCGTGACCGTGAGTTCCACGGTCTGCTCGGTCCGGGTTCGCACTGGCTGTTCGACCTGTGGGGTCAGCTCCGCGTCGAGGTCGTTTCGCGCCGCGAGCCGTGGTT
>JAYTUF010000099.1:0-11037 GCA_043744755.1 Anatilimnocola sp. | reverse complement strand
CCGTAGGGAGGTAGCCCGTCGCGTCAGCAAGGAAGTGCCGCGAGTTGATGTCGATTTGCCAATCGTGCGGTAGCAAGAAACGCAAAACCCGCAGCGTTGAGCAGCGGGTTTTGGAATTTTTTTACGGAGCGTGAAATTGCAGGTCGAAGACCGGCTGAAGCCGGAACTCCAACGTTAGCGCTTCGAGAACTGCGTTCCGCGGCGGGCACCACGCAGGCCGTAGTGCTTGCGTTCTTTCATGCGCGAATCGCGCGTGAGATAGCCGCCGTCACGCAGGGTGGGGAAGCTTTCCGTATCGATGGCGAGCAACGCGCGAGCGATGCCCATGCGGATGGCGCCGGATTGGCCCGTCGGACCGCCGCCCGCCACGCGGACGATCACGTCCATATCGGCGCGGTGACCGGTGGCTTCCAGGGCATCGAGAACGTTCATCCGGTCGGTCTCGACCGAGAAGAAATCTTCGAGCGTGCGGTTGTTGATCTTGATCAAACCGGTACCGGCTCGCAGGCGGACCCGCGCGACGGCCGTCTTACGGCGGCCGGTGCCCAGGGCGTCACCCGTCAACTTGTCTTTCTTCGGAGCAACCATGTTCGTCTACCGTCTATATCTGATGGATTGATTGGGTTGGGATAAAACTACTTCACGCCCATCTCGCGGGCTTCAGGCAACTGGGCCTGGTGCGGATGTTCCGTGCCGGCATAAATCTTCAGGCGGGCCAGCATCTTGGTGGCTAGCTTGTTCTTGGGCAACATGCGGCGAACTGCGTCGCGCAAGATGCGGTCGGGGTTGAGCGACTTGCGGCGTTCGGCCGTCACGAGTCGCTGGCCGGTATAACCGGTGAACCAGGCATACGTCTTCTGCTGCCACTTGCGGCCGCTAAAGTGGACCTTCTCGCAGTTGATGACAATCACCGCGTCGCCGGTCAACACGTGCGGCGTGTAGGTCGGGCGATGCTTGCCCATCAGCACCATGGCGATCTCGCTGGCGAGCCGGCCCACGACCTTATCGGACGCATCGACCAGCCACCATTTTTCAACAATTTCGCCCGGTTTGGCGATGTACGTCTTCGTGCCAGCCACGAGGTCTCTCCACAGGGCGGCTGATAGGAATCAGCAGCCAATATCTCAGGTCCGTTTTGGGGGAATCGCACAGTTTATAGGTCGGCTGCGTTTCCTTCAAGAGCCAATGGGAGTGGGAAGCGGGTTTTATCGGGAGTCAGGTATCGGGAGTCAGGTATCGGGAGTCAGGAGTCGGGGATCAGGTGTCAGGGGATGAGAGGGAAGTGTGGTTTCGACCCAACACGGCTGAACTATGCGAAATAACGAGACCCAACTCCCAACTCCCTGACTCCTGACTCAGAACTCCTGACTCAAACAGGAGCGTAGCCAGTAGATTCACTTGCTTTCCACCCACCAATCGGTAACAGTAGATACATCCCGCCGAACTCACCCGCCCCTCGGGAGCCTACCCTCATGGACCAGAAGTTTGATGTCCTTCCCACGGCCGAGATTTCGTTAGAGGGTCGTCGCGTCCAGCGGGGCCATGTGACGGGCGACTGGGGCCTGCGTCTGCAATGGGAAGTGCGCCACAACGGCAACGTGGTCGCCACGCCGGCCGCCCGGGCCGAAGTTGCCTATGAGCATGCTTCGACCGAAGCGGGCATGTACGAATTCGTGCTGCAGATGTGGCAATACATCGACTACAAGAAGAAGCCCGACGGCGAGTTCATCAACAGCAAGTTCATCGATATCTCGAACAAAGTCAGCTACACGATCTGAGCTATTTCCTTCCCCGCCTTCCGTCTCTCGCCTCGCGGAGCCTCCTCATGTTCGATATCGGCAACGTTCCCGTTCCGGTCTGTCACGGCGTGACGCGGCGTAGCTTCTTGCAGGTCGGCACGACGGGCCTGGCGGGCATGACGCTGCCATCGCTCATGAACCTGCAAGCCAGCGGCGCGATCAGCGGCAGCGGCAAGATCAAGAACTGCATCACCATTTTCCTGGTTGGCTCGCCCGGGCATGTCGATACCTGGGACATGAAGCCGGACGCCCCCGCGGAAATTCGCGGTAAGTTCGCGCCGATCAGCACCAAGGTCCCCGGCATCCAGATCTGCGAGCACTTTCCACTCATGGCCCGCCAGATGGACAAGGTGGCCCTCGTCCGCAGTCTGCATCACAAGACCGGTTCGTCGCACGAAAACGGACAGCGCTGGATGATGACCGGCCATGAGTTCAACGCCGACAGCGTCAAGCCCCACAGCGGCAGCGTGATCTCGCGCGTGTTTGGCCCCAAGAGTGAACTCCCCGCGAATGTGATTCTCCCCGGCCCCATCGGCAACACCGGCGCCGGTCCGCTGCATGGGCAAACGGCTTCGTATCTGGGCAGCGCCCACGAGCCCTTCTTTTTGAACAGCGATCCCTCGCGGCCCGATTTCAAGGTGGCCGATCTAGAACCGCCGGCTGGGCTAGGCGAGTTTCGCATCGATGCGCGGCAGAAGTTGCTGGGGCAACTCGATGCTTTGCAACGCCGCACCGAGACCCGCAGCACGCAGATGCACGATAGCTCGTACGAACGGGCCTTTCGCTTGCTCACTTCACCCAAGGCGAAGGAAGCTCTCGATCTGAACAAGGAAGCCGAGACGCTCCGCGATCGTTACGGCCGCAACACGTTCGGCCAAAGCTGCCTGATGGCCCGCCGGCTGATCGAAGGGGGCGTGCGGTATGTCACGGTCAATCACTTTGACACCGTCTTCAATCTCTCCTGCTGGGACATGCACGCTGACGGCGGCGGGCTGAACAACACCTATCTCGATTACGAACGCCATCTCTGCCCGCAGTTCGATCTGGCCTTCAGCGCCCTGATTGAAGACCTCGATCAGCGGGGCCTGCTGCAAGAAACGGTCGTGGCCGTGCTCAGCGAAATGGGCCGCACGCCGCGGATCAATGGTCGCGGCGGCCGCGATCATTATCCCGATTGCTGGACGAACTTCCTCTGCGGCGGCAACATCCGCGGCGGGCAAGTCATCGGCGCCAGCGACAAGCAGGGGGCCAAGCCCGTGGATCAACCCATCGAGCCGCCGCAAATGCTGGCTTCGATTTATCATGGCATGGGGATCAACCTCGATACCACCATGATGCCCGGCCCCGGCGAACGCCCCGTCCGCCTGATCGAAGCGGAACCCATCAAGCAGTTGTTCTAAAACACAGGTAGCCCGTAGCGTAAGCGAGGGAGTGCCGCGAACCCACCTTCCATCGCCCAACTCCCTCGCTTACGCGTCGGGTTACCTACTTCCCTCGCTTACGCGTCGGGCTACCTGACTCGCTATGTTCCGATTCCTCCCACCGCTGCGAACGCGCTTAACCAAACTGTTCTGCAGTATGTTTGCGCTGCTATTTGTCTGCGCGAACTCCTTCGCGGTGGAACCTTCCGTCCGCGCCCTCAACATCCGCGGCCTGCAAATCGGCGGCACGACGGAGTTAGTCTGCGATGGCGATGATCTGACCACCGAACCACGATTGCTACTCCCCTTCGCTGCCCAGCAACAACTAAAAACCGGCAGCACGGATAAGAAGGCAACCTTCGCCGTCAAGATCGCCGCCGATGTGCAGCCCGGCTATTACCAACTCCGCATTGCAACTGCGGGCGGCGTAAGTTTGCCCATCGTGATCGGCGTTGACCGCTTGCCGCAGCAAGTTCTTTCGCCGCTGATCGAGCAACTCCCCGTCGCCGTTTATGGCAGCGTTTCGGGAAGTTCGATCACCGAAACGAAGTTCAAGGGGAAGAAGGGCGAAGCCGTCGCCATCGAGATCGAAGCCCAACGCCTCGGCAGCAAGCTCCGGCCGGTGCTTCACTTGTATGATGCGAAGGGCAAGCAACTAGCCTGGGCCTGGTCGCAGCCGGCGCTGTTCAACGATGCGCGATTGGAAACCACATTGCCCGATGATGGCGAGTATCGCGTTACGTGCCATGACCTGGAATACGCCGCACCGAGTCCGAATTTCTTTCGCCTAAAGATTGGCCAGTGGTCGCGCGGCGAGCCAGTCTTTCCACCAGTCGCCGCTGTGGGGCAAGTTTCCAACTTGCCACCCGTCGCCGCCGATTTCAGCGGTCCGCGGCCGTTCGTGCGAATCAGTTCGCAGCGCGAGTTGATCGAGGCGACCGCGATATCCGGTGAGCAATCGCTGGCCACTGGTCCGCTCGGCATCAGCGGCCAATTGCTGACGCCGCAGGAAGAAGATCGCTACAAACTGGCAGTAACCACTGGCGACAAAATACGCTGCGAAGTCTTCGCCCAAAGATATGGCTCGGCAGTGGACGCGGGACTGATCATCCGCAACGATCAAGGCGCAGTAGTCGCGCAAGGCGAAGATTCCCCCGGCTCGCTTGATCCACTTCTCGAATACACCGTGCCCGATAAGGTCACCGCGCTGCAAATCTGCGTCGTCGATTCGCAAGGCCGCGGCGGTCCCCTCGCTGCGTATCACCTCAATCTGCGAACGGCTGCGGAGATTGCTTCAGAGGCTGACTTTCGGGTAACGACCGATCTCGAACGCACGGCGATCCCCAAAGGTGGCCGCTGGGTCGTGCCCATCTGGCTGGAGCGTCGCGGCTATCAAGGGGCGTTGGAAATCACTGCCACGGGCGTGCCGGCCGGTTTGTCACTCGCAGGAACAACCATTCCCGCCGGCAGTGACGGCACGCTCGTCACCTTCACCGCCGATGAGAGCGAACCTGCCGTGGCTTCATTGGCAGCCATCACGCAATGGCAAGCCAAGACCAGCGATGGCAAAACCAAATCCGTCATGGTGAAAAACCATCCACTCGAAATGCTTCAGCCCTGGCTTGCGGAAGAGATCGCCGTTGCCCGCATTAATGTTCCGGCAGCCGATTTCACCATCGATTGGCGCGACCTACCCGAGACAGCAGCGCTGCAGCCGACGGCGAAACTGACCATGCCTATCAAGCTCACGCGGGTTGATGACAAGTCCGCAGTCCGGCTGTCACTCATTACGAATCAGCTCGTCACGCTTGCGGGCAATCAACCCGATCCCAAGTCAACGCTGCGCGTCGAGAAAGCCGTCGAGTTCGCCGCGAAGATCAATGAAGGCGAGGTCGGCTTGCTCGTGCCGGCTGAGTTGAATTTGGATTCGTATGAATTGGCCGTCCAGGCCGAGTTGCTCTCTGCGGACAAGCAAAAAGTGCTCGCCACCGCCTTCACGCCCGTCCGCAAACTTGCCGTGCAATTGCCCGTGGAAGTTCAACTCGCCGCGGAGACCAAGCTGGAAGTGCTGCTGGAGCCAGCCAAAGGTGGCATGCACAAAATCGAAGGCACGATCAAGCGCCGTGAAGGAATTACCGGTGATGTGATTGTTGCACTAGCTGGCCTGCCCGCCGGCGTTCGCGCCGATTCGCCGACCGTGAAAGCTGACGCGACGAACTTTGCCGTAACCGTCACGTTGCCAGCGAATCTGGCCGCCGGTGAACTGACTGGCTTGAAGTTATCCGCGACCATCGCCCCTGATCCGAAACAAGCGAATGTGCGCGTGAAGAGTCGTGATGTTGAATTGAAGTTGAATGTTGTCCGAACCGTGCCCTAACCAAGGAGCGAAACGAATACAAAACTCTGATTTGGCCACCACCGAGCTTGTCTCGGTGGAGCCATGATTCTGCACTAGAAACGACGCCAATAGCTACCCGTCCCCGCCGGCCTTGTGCCGGTGGAACGCATGATTGGGGTGCCAATCACCTGCTCCACCGACGCAAGGTCGGTGGGGGCAAGTTCGACTCTCCGGAACCCCTCTAGTGCAGAATCACTTTCACCACCGAGCAAGCTCGGTGGGGTCAATTCAGGGTTAATCCGTTCGCAGTCCCCCTATGAGATACGCTTTATTCACCATCGTCTGCCTCGTTGCGACCAATGTCCTCGCTGCCGATCCACTTCCCGCCAATCTCGAAAACATCCGCGTGGAGCCGGCCAAGATTGCGCTGAATCATTCGCGTCAGCCGCAATCGATTCTCGTGCTCGGCAAATCGACCGAGGGATATTCCTTCGATCTGGCGAAGCAAGCCAAGTTCACGTCTGCCGATGAGAAGATCGCGCGTGTTGATGAATTGGGCTGGGTGCATCCCATCGCGGATGGTCAAACGCTAATCAACATCGTGGTTGGCGGTAAGACGTTCATGGTGCCAGTCGATGTAAAGCTTCCTGCCGATCGCAGTCCGGTCAGCTTTCGGCATGAAGTGATGCCGGTCCTTTCCAAAGCGGGCTGTAATATGGGAGCCTGTCATGGTTACTCGCTGGGGAAGAACGGCTTCAAGCTGTCGCTCCGCGGTTCCGATCCTGATCAGGATTTTGCTGCCATCACCCGCGAGGTCTTCGGCCGGCGGGTGAACCCTCCCGTGCCGGCGGCGAGCATTATCGTGAGCAAGCCGCAAGGCGATGTGCCGCATGAAGGGGGCGTGCGTTTCAAACGCGATAGTTTCCTGGCAAGCACATTGACGGAGTGGGTTCGCGATGGCACGCCCGGCGATTTGAAAGACCCGCGCGAGGTGGTCCGCGTCACGCTCACGCCGGAAACGCTGGTGCTGCAGCCTCAGCAGCGACATCAGTTGCAGATGACCGCGGAGTACAGCGACGGCAGCCGCCGCGATGTGACCAAATGGGGCATTTTCACGGCCAACAACACTCAGTTTGCGGAGGTCGATGAAGCGGGCTTGGTGATTGCCGGCGATGCGGGCGAGACCGCGATTGTCGCCCGCTTTGAACGGACGTTTGCAGCCACCAGCATTCTCGTGTTGCCAATGAACAAAGACTTTTCGCCCACGCCGGTGCCTGAGCAACACGTCGTCGATAAGCATGTGATTGAGAAACTCAATCGCTTGAAAATCACTCCCTCGCCCAATGCCGGCGAAGAAGAGTTTCTGCGGCGTGTCTATCTCGACTTGATCGGTATTCAGCCGCGACCCGAAGAGATTCGCGCGTTCACGTCCAGCGCCGATCCCAACAAACGGCTGCAAACGATTGACGATCTGTTGCTGCGGCCCGAGTTCGTCGATCATTGGTCGCTGAAGTGGGGCGATCTGCTGCAGAACTCGCGGAACAGCGTCAGCGCGCCATCGATGTTCTTGTTCCGCGAGTTCATCCGCGGCGCGATTGCGGAGAACCTGCCCGCCGATCAATTCGCCCGGCGAATCCTGACTGCCAAGGGTGGCGCTGCCGATGATCCGGCCAGCGTGTACTTCGCAATCAGCAAGGATACGAACGACACGCTCGAGCGGGCGACACAAGTCTTTTCTGGCGTGCGGATGCTCTGTGCCAGGTGCCACACGCATCCGATGGAAAACTGGACGCAAGGCGATTACTACGGCCTGGCCAGCTTCTTCAACCAGGTGAACACCCGGCCCGATGCGCGCCTGCCCGGCGTGGCGAACGCCAAGATCGTGCAGTTGAATCTCGCAGCCGGCGCCGCGAACAACCCGCGGACGAATCGGCCGCAGGTGCCGCGGTTCTTAGGTGGTGCTGAACCAGACATTAAACCCGCGACCGATCGCCGCGGCGCTTATGCCGATTGGCTCACTTCGGCCGAGAACAAGTTCTTCGCACGCTCGATGGTGAACCGGGTTTGGAGTTACTTTTTTCATCGCGGCATCATCGAGCCGGTGGATGACATCCGCAGCACGAACCCGCCCATCAACCCCGCGTTGCTCGACGCGCTCACCAAGGATTTTGTCGATCACAAGTTCGACCTGCGGCACTTGATGCGGCGGATCGTCACTTCGCAAACCTATCAGCGGACCAGCCAGCCGCTGGCCACGAACCGGCACGATCAACTGAACTTTTCGCACGCGATTCCCCGGCGGATCGCGGCCGAGTCACTGCTCGATTGCCTGGTGCAGGCGACCGGCGTGCCGGAGAACATCAGCGGTGCCCCGGCCGGCTTCCGCGCGGCGCAGCTCCCCGATGCGAATGTCAACAGCCCGTTCTTGAATCTGTTCGGCAAGCCACAGCGGATGGAAGCCTGCGAATGCGAGCGCGACAATCAATCGAACATGCTGCAGGCATTGCACTTCATCAACGGCAGCAGCATCCTCGGCAAAGCCCAGAATCCCAACGGCCGACCCGCACAGGTCATCAAGCAGAAGTTGCCGGATGCCGAGCAAATTTCGGAGATGTTTCTGTGGACCCTCGCCCGGCAACCTTCGCCCGCTGAATTGAAGTTGGGCCTCGATCACCTGCAAGCCTACGGCGAAAAACGCGCCGAAGCGTTGCAGGACCTGATTTGGGCGCTGCTCAATAGCAAAGATTTTTTGTTGGTGCATTAGGCGCAGATTCGACCTTTATCATTGAAGCACGAATTAACAAATCTGCCTTTAGCCACCGGCTTCAGCCGGTGGTCCGATTGCACGAATAACCTGGCTTTAGCCATAGAAGACCACCAGCAACGCGACACTTTGCAAGAGATGGCTAAAGCCGGACGCTTGGTTTGTTGGTTACCACCGGCTGAAGCCGGTGGCTAAAAATGCAGATCGAGAGCTTGGAATCCGAACCAGAACTGATCATCGAAGGAGTCCGCAAATGACCATGAAAACATGCCTGTGGCTCGGCATCCTGAGTGTCTCCATTGCTGTGCAGTTAATAGCCCAAGACAAAGAACCCCTCTTCACGCAACAGCTCAACGTCACGCCGCCGGCGATCAAAACCGACAAAGACGTA
The DNA here is from genome assembly GCA_043744755.1 of Anatilimnocola sp. GTDB lineage: Bacteria > Planctomycetota > Planctomycetia > Pirellulales > Pirellulaceae > Anatilimnocola. Next base: position 2,324 of record JAYTUF010000099.1, on the reverse strand, counting down.
AAATACAATTACGACATTGTCTATGTCCGCGCATTGCGGGCCGGCGATGACAAGCACAAGCGGTACTACACCGATTTTTCGCAGCCGGTGACGATGGAGCCGGGCGCGGACTTGATGCTGCTGCATCCCGATGGGAGTGAAGACCTGCTTGTGGCCGGCGGTGCGGGTTCGATCACCGATCCGGTGATTTCGTTCGATGGAAAATGGGCGTATTACGTTCACATCTACAACCTGGAGAAGGCCTCGCAGTGGTCGCCACCGAAACAGGGGGCGGACATTTTCAAGATTCATCTCGGCAGCAAGAAGATCGTCCGGCTGACGAATCAGCAGTTCGCTCCCAACACGGGCGCGGCGAATTGGACCAGCGATTATCGGGCTGATCCCAAAGGCAACGATCGCAAGACGCATTACGACTACGGCGTGTTCAACATGGGGCCGTATCCGCTGCCAGGGGGCAAGATTGTCTTCACCAGCAATCGCGAAGGCTTTCGGCCGAGCAAGGGCTATCCCGCCATCGCGCTGCAACTGTTCGTCATGGACGACCGCGACGAAGACGTGCCGGCGGGCGAGCAATATCCAAACAACATCGAGAAGATCGGCCATTTGAACATCGCGGGGGCGCTGCATCCTGTGACGCTGGCCGATGGGCGGATCATGTTCAGTTCGCTGGAGTCGCAAGGGATTCGCAGCGAGATTTCGTGGGGCATGTGGACGATTCATCCCGACGGCACCAACTGGGCTCCGCTGGTCAGCGCGTTCGACCCGGGCGGAGCGTCGAACGGCTTTCATTTTCAAACACAACTCAGCGATCGCTCGCTGATCATTGAAGAGTATTACAACCAGAACAACAGCGGCTTCGGTTCGTATTTGAAGTTGCCGCCCACAGCGCCGGAGGGTTATGCCCAGTTTGGTCCGGCTTCGATGAGCGACCCCCGCAATCCGCCGCTGCGGTTTGGACGGCATGATAACGGTAAGGGGAGATACTACCGTCTGCCGTTCCTGCCGACGGGCGCGATCTCGTTCACGCCGTTTGCGCTCAACAACGAAGGGCCCGCTGATCCGGCGATTCTCAAGGACAAGTCGTCGCCCAAGGTGGGCAAGTTCACGCACCCGTCGGGAGCGCCCGATAATCATCTGCTCACCATTTGGTCGCCGGGGCCGGCCAATCATCAATACACCTATCTACCGCAGATCGACGGCGGCATTTATCTGATCAAGGACGGCAAGACGGTCGAAGAGCCCGCTCAGATGCGGCTGATCAAGAACGACCCCAACTACAACGAAAGCTGGCCCCGCGCGGTGGTCCCTTATGGCCGAGTTTTCGGCCAAAGCGAACCGCGGCAAATTCCGCGTCTCGCCAACGACGGCGGCAAGTCACAGCACTTGCCGGCTGGAACGCCGTTCGGCCTGGTTGGTTCGTCGAGCATGCTGAAGCGCGAGAGCTATCCCAATGCATCGGTGCCGGAAGGTTCGGTCACGTCCACGTTCACCAGCCAGAACAAGGATGCCTGGCGGGGTCTCGATGCCTTCACCAGCCACGGCAACGGCATGCCGCTCAATTGGCACAATCAGGGTGCGGATGCGGGGCTGTATGAAAACGAGGAAGTCCACGCGGTCCGGATTCTGGCGATGGAACCGACGACCGATCGCAAAGGGGGCGCGAAGGCGGGCCGGCTGTTTTACAACCACGCGATGGAACGGCTGCGGATTCTGGGCGAGCTTCCTGTGCGCAAGTTCGCGGGCAAGAATAGCAAAAAGGATGGCTCGCTGAAGTGGACCGACGACGGCCAACCGCTCGATCCCGATGGTCTGCCGGACACGAGCTTCCTAGTGAAGATCCCCGCCGATCTGGCCTTCACGTTTCAAACGCTCGATAAGGATGGCCTGGTGCTGAATATGGCCCAGACTTGGCACCAACTCCGGCCCGGCGAAATTCGACACGATTGCGGCGGCTGTCATGCGCACAGCCAGAAACCGACGGAATTCAGCGCGACAATGGCCGCCCGGCCTGATTACGGCCTGTTCGACCTGACAAAGAGCCGCACGCCGCTGCTGACGGACAAGTCGCATGATGAATCGAAGCAGCAGTGGGACGCCGAAGATCAAGCGGGCCTGCGCTACTCGACGGCCGAGGTGACCAGCGTCGAGTACCATCGCGACATCAAGCCGATCTTCGCCCGCAGTTGCGTGGCCTGTCATTCAAAGGAAGCCCAGGAGCCGGCGGGCAATCTGGTGCTCGATGATGAAACCGAGATTTCGTACGAGCAGCACGGCAAATTCCCAGGGACGTACTATCGCCTGGCCATTGATGAGCGGGCGAAGTT
>JAYTUF010000098.1:0-2824 GCA_043744755.1 Anatilimnocola sp. | reverse complement strand
AGCACGGCATCCTCGTGGTGCATGTCTATCCGGATAGTCCCGCCGCCAAGGCCGAGTTGCAGGCCGACGACATCTTGATTCAAGCCGGCGAATTGAAGATCGAAACGGGACCCGATCTGATCAAAGCAGTGGATGGCGCGAAGACGAAAGAGCTGACGTTCCGCTTGCTGCGTGAGGGAAAGGAAAAGACGCTGACCGTCTCTCCCATCAAGCGTGCGGAACCACGATTTGATCTGCAGGAAACAAAGACGGCACCCGGGCCGCGGATGGAGCGGGTGCAAGCGGCTCAGCGGCAACTTGAGCAGGCACTGGAAGCCGTCCGTCTTGCAACCGAGGGGAATGCCGAGGTTGATTTCTATACGTTTCGTCCTGGCGCATTCGTGTTGGGGAATCCCGGCGCAAAGTTGCCGGACGATCTGACGATTCAAGTCACGAAGGAAGGGAACAAGCCCGCCAAGATCATGGTCAAAAAAGGCGAGCAAAAGTGGGACGTGACGGCTGACAAGCTGGAGGCATTGCCCAAAGAAATTCGCGTTCATGTCGAACACATGTTGCATCACGACCAAGCGGCGTTTGTGGCAAATCCGCATGCTGGTGTGCGATCCAATGTGTTTCAATTGAAGGTGCCGCCGCCAACGAAGGGCGAGGCGCTTACGCGGCCACTACCAGCAGGTTCGGCGCAGATAGTGGTGCCGTTCCCTGCCGGAATTCCGGGCGCTCCGGCGACTCCGGCCAATCCCGCGCGGACAGCCGCGATTTGGAGCACGACCGCGCCGCACTCGGCTGCCGATGCCAAGCTCGATCAGATTTTGAAGAAGCTTGATTCGCTGGCGAGTCCTGAGTTGGAGGCGATGAAGAAAGAATTGCAGACGTTGCGCAAGGAAGTGGATGAGTTGCGGAAGAAGAGTAGTGGGTCGGAAGCGACGCGGTAGTTGTTTCGCGGCCCAGCCCCTCACCCCCGCCCTCTCCGCTGGCTATTGCCTGGAGTACCAGGAGTACCGGGGAGAGGGAGTAAGACCGTTGAACCATACTGCTGCAGGTACTTTTTCACCCGCAGCTTTTTGGCGGTGTTCTCACTGCTCATGTAGCGGATCATGCCGAAAATGGGGCGCTCGGGGGCCCACGGGCGATCGTACCGTCCGAGGCACCAGAAGATGCCGCTGTAGGAATTCGGATCGCGGCCATCGAGCGCGTATTTGTTGTTCAGGTGAATCAGCGTCTGGAGTGCGTCTTGCGGCGAAGCGGACCATTCCAGGACTTTCTTCCCCCACAACATCCGCAAGTAATTGTGGATGCGGCCTTCGCGAACCAATTGCCGCTGGGCTGCATTCCACAGCGGGTCGTGAGTGGCTGCGGCTTCGAATTGATCGAGTTCGTACAAATGCGGCCGCGGATCGCGAGCATGGGCAGCTAATGTTTTTTGGCACCAAGCGGGCAGCGATTCGTATTGATCGTAGTCGCTTCGATGCGTGCAAAAGTTAAAGCCGATCTCGCGCCAGGTGATGAGTTCGTCAAGAAACGATTCCAGCGGCGGCGCCGTGCCCCACCAACCTTCGTTCTTGCCCGTGGCGTTCTTCGCCAGGCAATCGAGCGACCAGCGTTCCGGCTTGACTGCGGCCGCGAAGATCTCGTGAGCAGACAAGTGCCCGAAGTGCAGATAAGGCGAGACACCACTGGCGACGTTTTCTTCCGGTTGACTTCGCTCGTCTTTGTAGCGAGGGAGCTTCTGTTTCAGAAAAGTCTTAAGCGCGGTGGCCCCGGCGTCGCTGCCGCCTGTCGTGATCGTCGGCAGAACCTGATGATCGATGGGCAGCGATTGCAAGCCTCGATCCGTTAAGAGCGCGGGAAGATCGGCCGGTTTCCAGCGGCGTGAGATTGAAATCGGTAACGGCTGGCTGGTCGGAAGCTCGTAATGCTTGAGCGGATCGGAACTTGGGAACTCACTCTTTTCCAGCCACTGCGGCAGATTCTTTTGCAACCAACGGCGAAAATGAAAGGCCATCGTGAAGGCCTGGTCGGTCGCCCGCAGCGGCACGAGACCGTTGGAATCGATGGCCTCTAACTTCACGGTCAATTGCTTGCCAGCGAGTTGCACGAGTTTGGGCAGAAAGAAACAAGGGAAGTCATCCGTGACGACGACGCAGGAACGCTGGGCGAACTCCGCGAGCAAACCTGACCCCATTCCAGGTGCCGGTTCGACATATGGAAAATAGAGAACTCCGGGATTGCCCGCGGCAGCAACAGCACGCTCGTTCGCGGCCATCCCTTCGATCACAAAGCGATGCAGCCGGTCGCTGGCCCAGCGATAACGCGTGCGGAGTGCTTCCAGAATGACCAGCGGTTTGTTCAGCTCGCGACAATGTTCGAGCGCGCGTTGCAGGCTGAAGTTCCAGCGCACGCGGCGAAAGGCAGTCATCCAATAGAGGACGAATTCGCCAGCGCCTTGAATGGGCCCTGCGTTTACTTGGCGAATGCGGAGGTTCGGAACTGGGTGCATGGCAGTCGAATGAACTGGAGCGGACAAAACGGGAGGTCGTGGTACTATAGCGGTTCGACCACTGTTTCCTGTGCGTTCGCTACCGTTGCGATGATTGAAATTGCTGCAACTTACGTCTCGCTCCTCACGCCGCCCGGTCGCGGCGCATTGGCGACCATTGCCGTGCTTGGTCCAGACGCCTGGCAGCAGACCCAAGCCTGTTTGACTGAGTCCATCCACGACCGGCACTTAACAAGCGACTCACCTCGTCCTTGGTTGCGGCATTTCCGAGGCGGCAATGATCCAAGCGCTAGCGAAGAATTGGTCGTTTCATTTCCAAACCCTAAC
>JAYTUF010000097.1:0-11070 GCA_043744755.1 Anatilimnocola sp. | reverse complement strand
CGCCAAAACGATGGAAATTCCCGCTGAGTCGCTGCCACCGCAACCTCGGCGGAGGTGGGGGCTCGCTGTCGTCACGCTCCTCTTGGTGTTCAGCGCTGGCACTGCCGCAGCGTTTTACTTTTTCAATCTGCCTGGTGCGCCCGATCTGCAGGCCGCCGACGAAGGGACCGAGCTGCCCATTGAAGGAACCGATTTTGACACTTGGAAGCGCGTGACCGGCAGTCGCTGGGCACAGGCTCGCAACGATGACAATGAAATGGTGCTGCAAGGCGAGGGGACGCTGATTCGGCGTTTTCCAGAACTCGTGACAACCGCCGGCGGTTTTCGACACTACCGGCTGGAGTTGTTTGTCGAATTGCACGAGGCCCGGATTGTGGAAGTACACGTGGACTTTCCCGCGAAAGAAGAAGGGCCTCCCGCCCGCTCGCAGATGGATCGGCGAATCGTGCTGCGGATCACGCCGCAAGGCTCGCAATTGGGTGTGAAGCGGACCGACCATGAAGGCTGGAGTCCCCGGTCGGGGCTCGTTTCGCTGCGCAAGACCAAGCATGACAAACACGCGCTCCGTTTGGAGCGGCATACGGCCGGCTGGTATGCCTTTGTCGATAATGAAATCATCGGCTTCGATTTTTCCAAAGCCCGGGTCGATGCGCACGAGTTTCGCCTCTTCGCCGAAGAAGGAGAGGCCTGGTTCAGTGATTTTCGCATCTCCGAATTGCAGCCGCGGTTGGTGCAGCGACTGAAGAATTAAGCGCCATTCACCGGGCGTTCGCGCCGTATCCTAACCCATGTCTTGACCCAGGGCGGGCAGTCAAGCAGACTCAAAGATCTCTAGCCTTCTTCCATTTGTTGATCGTTAATCGCGAGAAATTTCTTTCATGCCGCTGCGGGTGCAATGTTCGGCTGGTCACTTGATGATGGTTCCCGACCATCGTGCGGGGACCGTGCTGCGCTGTGCCAATTGCGGCATCGATGTGCAAGTGCCGGCCGCCGCGGGAACTGCTGGAAAGGAAGTCCACAAGCCGCGGATCAATACGCCGGCGCTAAGCCGCAGCGATGTGAAACCCAGCGTTGGGAAACCCAGCGGCGTGAAGAGTAGCAGCGGACAAGCGCCACGAGTCGCCGGTCATTCGACCGAAGCCAAGTCAGGAATCGGCCTGCCCCTTGGCGGCAAGAAACTCGCGCCTCCGCGGCCGAAGCTGCCTCCACTACCGGCGGTTGCCAAGGTGGCTATCGAACCAGAACCAGTAGCCGAGACGGCGCCGAGTGAGCCAATTGCGCCGCCGATTCAGTGGCTTGAACCGGAGCCAACACAGGTTCCGCCCCGCTCGTCGCAACGCCCACGGATGACATTGACCGGCACCATGCTCGCGCCCGAGCCTGTGCCGGCGCCGAGACCCCGGCGGGAAGCAACGCCGCCAAGCAAAGCACCTCCCGTCAGCCCGCCAGCCCCGCAGCCCGAACCGCCGATCTTCATTGCCGCCGAGCCGGTGTTCGAAATCCAGCCGGAACCCAAGCCGGAGCCGGAACTGATTCCCTTCCATGCGGCGGCCACCGTGGTCGCGCCCGCAGCGCCGCCGGTTGCGGTAGCGCCGGCAACTGATTCGCCCGCTAGTCAATTTTCATTCATCTCCATGCTCGGCGTGCAGCCGACGGCCGCCCAGCGACACACCGCCTGGCAACTGGCAGCAGCTTTAGTCGGCGCGACCCTCCTCAGCATCGGTCCGTCGCTGTGGGAGATTTCGGACTATCTGCGCACGGACAGCACGCTCACAATCGCCCCCTGGGCGTTCCTGCTGCTGGTGCTCGGCATCGTGCAACTGGGCTGCATCATGCTGCTGGTACAGGTTCCCGATTGGAGCAGCGTGTGGATTGTCACGCTGCAATCACTGGCTCTGGCGGCCGTCTACGCGGCGGTCCTGGGGCTGACGATCATCACCGACGGAGACAGTCCGCTGGTTGATGTCCTGAAACTCAATGCCGAACATACCAATGGCAAAGCACCGCCCTGGTGCGTTTGCCTGGCGGCCACCTATGCTTGCCTGGCGTTCTTCGCCGGACGGATGAGCATGAAGTGGCGCAAAGTGCTGAAACAGATGCAGGTCGCGGATGAAGCTGCGCTGAACCACGCCTGGTGAGCAACCATTGAAAGGACTCGGACACATATGGCCCGCTGCGAACAAGGTTATCTGTGCGATGTCTGCGGCGAGGATGTGGGAGACATCTGGCAGAGCGAGCTCTACCTGCGGTATGTCATCGGCCAACTCGACCCCGAAACGCTGCACACCACGCCCGAGCGCCACATCCGCTGCACGCCGGCCCTTGCCCAGTTCATCGTGAACGACGCCTTCCCGCCGATCATCGTCGAAGGGGATTTTGACAAACGCCAACTCGACCCCGCCTTCGTCCGCCAGCGCGAAGACCTGGTAACCCGCGGCTGGCTGCGGCTGTGCGAATTGGGTCAACAGCCGGATGGCCTCTCGCTGCTGGAATATCCGCTGCCGGAGATTCAAGCGCAGTTGGAACAGTCGGCCATTTCGGCCCTGGCGAGTGGACCAGCTCGCAGTCCCGACAGCGAGCGCGCGACGTAAAACTCTTCTCAAAGGCGCTTGACAACGACTTTCCGACCGCTATATTCAGACGCTACTGAGACTCACTATCAACTTGTTTCGCCAGCCACTCCTTCGGCAGCCAGCGAAAATCCGCGTCTCAGCCGCTTATTCAGCGGTTGGTTTCTGATTTCCCGCCTTTCTGGAGTGGCCGCCATGTCTCGATCCCGCTGGGGTGTTCCGTTTGCCAAACGTCGTTCCGCTTTTACGCTAGTGGAACTGCTTGTCGTGATTGCGATTATTGGGGTGCTGGTTGCCCTGCTGTTGCCGGCCGTGCAAGCGGCGCGGGAATCCGCCCGCCGCATGTCGTGCTCGAACAATCTCAAGCAGATTTCGCTCGCGGTGCATAACTATCACGATTCGCTGGGCAAGCTGCCGCCCGGTGAAGCCAACGGCACTTATGCCGGGAGCAGTGCGTTCGCGGCAATCTTGCCCTACATGGAGGCCAATAACACCTATTCACTCTATGACTTCACGCAAGGCAACAGCGCCCCCGCCAACCTGGCCGCGGTTTCGCAGCGAATCAAGTCGTTCATCTGCCCCACCTGCGTCTTTGCTCGCAAGGTTCCCATTCCCGGCTGCGATGCCAACAACCGGGCACCCGGCACGTATGCCTTTTCGTCTGGCACCGACGATCCTTATGGGACCGATGTGCTGGGCAATCCCAACAACGGCGCGATTGTGAACGGCGCTTCGCAGCCGACCGCCTTGCGAGATATCGTCGATGGGACGTCGAACACGCTGCTCGGCGGCGAAGCGCACTGGAACTTCAAAGACTATACCTTCACCAGTGGTCCCTGCAGCGGGCAAGTGCGCGGGGGGTTTTCGTACTGGTCGTCTCCCTATCCACTGGCCACGCTCTTCACCACCCGCGGGCCTTTCAATCCGCAGCAGATGGCCGGCGTCAGCACTCGCCTCTCAAATTTCCGCAGCAACCATCCAAGCGGCGTGAACATGGCGATTTGCGATGGCTCGGTCCGCCTGTTCACCGACAACATCGACACCGCACTTCTCAACGCGGTAGCAACTCGCAACGGCGGCGAAAGCCAGTTGCCGTAAAGCCTGGGACCACCAGATTCAGCCGAGAGGAGTTCACTTGATGTTGAGATTCATTGTGAGATTCAATCCAGCGCCGCACACGATCCCGATCCTGCTCGGCCTGGCCACCTTGATGATTAGTGCGCTTGGCTGCGGTCCAAGCGGGCCCGAACGCGCACCCATCAAGGGAAGGATCACCCTGGGCAGCGCTCCGCTGGCTGCGGGACAGATTTTGTTTGTGCCGCAAGCTCCCACCGCCGGCCCGACAACGTCGGCCGCGATCAAGAACGGCGAGTACTCGCTGACGAAAGAGCAAGGACCGATCGTCGGCACGCATCGCATCGAAGTGGAAGCCGATCTGCCCCTCGGTTTTCCGATTGACGACGACGTGGCCTTCGCCCAGCGAAACGGCCGACCGTTGCCGACGAACCCCGTGCCGAGACAATACAATCGAGAATCAACGCTGACCTTCGAGGTCAAACCGAAGATCGAAAATGTGTTCGAATTGCATGTGCCCGCCGCGCGTTAGTGGTGCTCAACAAACACGTCCCATACCTTGAGGAGTTATCATCGGATGTTCAACGCCACTTTCAGATTCCTGCAGCAGGCCGCCATGGTGTTCGCACTGGGCTTGATGTCGCAGTTCGCCGCCGGCGAAGAGTCGGCCCAAAGCTTGATGGACCGCGCTCATCACGGCCGCGCCACGTGGCAGAAGTTCCCGGGCTTCACTGCCGACATCACCGCTGCCTCCGCTGGCCGCTCCACGACGGGCACGCTATCGGTTTCGCCCGAGGGGAAGATTGAACTCAAGCTGGCCGACCCGCAAGGTCTGGAATGGGTCGAGCGTTCGCTTCAGTCCCTTATCGGCCATCGCCTGGCCGATGATCAAGGTGCGACAAACCTTGAATTTGCCGATGACGACGCGAAGCACCCGTTCGGTCGCCTGCTCAAGTCGAAAGATGCGACAGACAAGAGCCAATGGCGCGTGCAGGGCGATGTGCTGACCGAGGTACATCGCTTCCAGGGCGAGAACCACCTGGTCATCAGCGTGGGTGAAGTAGCCCGCACGCCGGAAGGAAAGCACTTGCCCAAGAATTACAGCGTCACGACCTGGAATGCCAAAACGGGCGCGATTGCCACCACCCGGCAAGTGCTGCAGGAATGGACTCGCGTGGACGGCGTCGATCTGCCAGTGCGAATCGTCGCCGCCACCAATAAAAACGACCGTACGCGAGCCGTTGAAGAAATCACGCTCAGCAAACACAAGTTGCTGGCCACAGCGGCAGCAAATAACCCTTCGATAACCGACCTCCCCGCGTTGAAAGTCGGCGTCACCGCTACCGGTGCCGCCGTGGTGGGCGGCAATCTCTATGTTTACGGCGGTCACACTGGCGGCGCCCACACTTATTCAGCCGATCTGCAATCGGGTTCGCTATGGCGGTTGAATCTAGCGAAACCCACCGCCTGGGAAGAAGTCTCCAAAGGTCCGAAGCGGACCGGCCTGGCAATGGTTGGTCACAAAGGGCAAGTGTACCGCATCGGTGGTTGGGAATCCAAAAACGACACAGGCGAGAAATGGGTGCTCTATTCCACGCCCGACTTCAGCCGGTTCGACCCCGTCACGGGGAAGTGGACGGACCTGACGCCGCTGCCCCGCGGTCGTTCAAGCCATGATGCCGCACTGGTCGGTGATCTGCTTTACGTCGTTGGTGGTTGGGAGATGAAAGGCGCTGGGGACGGCGACTGGCACAACACGGCCCTCGTCTGCGATCTCTCGCAAGAGAAACTCGCCTGGAAAGAAATCGCCAAGCCCCCCTTCATGCGCCGCGCTCTGGCAGTTGCTGCCTATCAAGGGAATCTTTACGTGCTGGGCGGCATGACTGATAGCAATGAGATCACCGCCGCCACGGCAATGTACGACGTGAAGGCCGACCGCTGGACGACCGGCCCGGATCTGCCCGGCAAGGGAATGGACACCTTCGGTCCCTCCGCTTTCGGCGGCCCTGCAGGTTTGTTCACCACCATTGCCGATGGCTCGCTGTTGCGACTGGCCGACGATGGCAAAAGTTGGGAGACGGTCGGCGCGCTGAGGCATCCGAGATTTTTCCATCGCCTGGTGATTGGCGAGGATCAGCAGTTGCTGGCCGTTGCGGGGACCACCAAAGAAGGCAAAGTGACCGCGGTGGAATCGATCCGCCTGACTGTGCCAGGGAAAAAGTAAATACAACCCGGCGGCAAATCTCCGCTTGCCGCTGGCGACCAGACTCAGGCTTCCGCGTGAGTCTGGTTTTTTCGCGTCACCTCCGTCCACTACAGCGAAAGCCAGCCATGCTTCCTTCCTGGTGCCTCCTAATCTGCCTGTGCAACGCCGATGCGCCCCCGCACTGGCCGGCGTTTCTTGGGCAGGGTGCATCGGAATTGAAGACCGCGTCGTTGCCGCTGGAATGGTCTCCCACCAAGAACATCGCCTGGCAGGCTGAGATTCCGGGGCATGGGCAATCGAGTCCTATCATCTGGGGCGAGCAAGTCTTTGTCACGTCGATCGAAGGACCGCTCAAAGACACCTGCCACGTCGTTGCCTATGACCTGGCGCATGGCAAACACAAATGGCGGCACGCGTTCGAGTCATCCGACAAGGTGAAGAATAGTCTGTATGTCAGCCGGGCGGCGCCCACGCCCGTGACGGATGGCCAAAGCGTGTTCGCCTTCTTTGAAAGTGGCGATGTGGTCGCCCTGTCGCTGGCGGGAACAGAGCGCTGGCGGAAGTCGCTGTCTACGGTGTTCGGCAAGTTCCAAAACAAGTTCGGGCTTTCCGCATCGCCGTTAGTCACTGATGACGCGCTGATTATCCTGGTCGATGATGAAGGTCCTTCCTATCTCATTGCCTTGAACAAGGCCGACGGCCAGACCAAATGGAAGACCGACCGCACGAGCCGGGTAAGCTGGAGTTCTCCCGCGTTAGTCTCCATCGCCGGCGCCACGCAGGTCGTGTGCAGTTCGGCTGGTTCCATCGACGGCTACGACGCCGCGACCGGCAAGCTGCTCTGGACTTACGGCGAAGTCGGTGGCAACACGTCCTCGACGCCGCGGCCTTTTGCGGCGGGCTCGTTCCTGATCGGCGCCTCGGCCGGTCGCGAAGGACAGAACACGGACCTCGCCAAGAAGAGCAACCTGGCGATGACAATCACCGTGGTTGATGGCAAGCCAGAGCCAGAAATCCTGTGGCGAACCGAGCAAGCCACGCCGACATTTGGCTCGCCAATGATCCACGCAGGTCACGCCTATTGGGTCAATCGCTCGGGCGTCGTGTTTTGTCTCGATGCGACGACGGGCGAGGGGCGTTACACCGAGCGGCTCAAGCAATCGTGCTGGGCCACGCCCCTGGGACTGGGCGACCGCGTCTACTTCTTTGGCAAGGACGGCCTGACGACGGTCCTCCGCAGCGGGCCAAAGTTCGAGGTGCTCGCGGAGAATCAACTTTGGGATCCCGCCGCCCAAAAACTCGATCCCGCCAAAGCGGCTGCGGAAGATACGGAAGAGAAGCGTAAGGCGGCGGCGCTGTTTTCCGGCTCGACGCAGTATGGCGTCGCGGCGGTCAGCGGCAACCTGTTGATCCGCACCGGCGAAAAACTGTTTTGCCTGCGCCCGACTCCGTGAACGCCGTCCTCATGAATCAAGAACCCAAAGCCGCGGCGCAGAGTCACTCCGAGCGAGAGGTGTCCATGCTGACCGAATCGACCAACATACCCGCCGCAGTTGCGTCGCCGCTAATGTCCGCGGTAGATCACGCCGGCGAGCATCCTCGCGTTTGGAAGTCGGACGATCTGCTCGGCCAGGATGCCGAAGCTCTCATCATGCATCGGGGCCAGACCTACCGCCTCCGCTGCACGAAGCAAGGGAAGCTGATTCTCTATAAGTAGAGAACCCGGGGTCGGGAGTCTTTGGCGAGCAGTGTTTCTCGATTCGGGAGAATCTTCCTTCGCCAAAGACTCCCGACCCCTGACGCACAGGATTAGCTGCCTGTACCAAAGCGGCTCACCAGGCTGCTGGGAGTGGCAACATCCGTCGCCGTTTGATTCAGTTTGGTGTTGCTCGCCGTGCCTAGTTGCGAGATGCCAGCCACCGCAGCCATCGTCACCAGCGCCAGAAGGACCGCGACTTGCACGGCAGTGGCTCCGCGACGCAGGTTCGCTATGCGGCCAGAACGCTCGATCGTCGTTTGAATCATTTGTTTATCCTCTCGGCGGTTCGCGAAATTCTTTCTTCTAAGAACTTACGACCTGCCGCGAGCACTCTTCCGCCGGCTGTCGGTTTTCTCCTGGAGATTACTTCAGTTTTGTTGGGCGGCATCTGGCTGCGACGATCGTAGGGAAACGGGGCTGCCAGCTTTTCCTAGCCGTTACAGCTTCACACGACTTTGCGGGCTCTGTGCGTTGTATTGGTTTTCTGGCGCAGGTGTAGCCGATGCCCTGCTTAGTCAGGGGTCGGGAGTCTTTGGCCGGTGAAATCTCTCGATGATGGAGGATCTCATTGCGCCAAAGGCTCCCGACCCCGGATTTCTCAGTAGCCAATCCGCAGCAAGGATGCCTGCCATGAAGAAGATCGTCGCCAGCGTTTGTCTGTTCGCCGTGGCTCTGACTGCGGTGGCTCAAGGTCAAGGCGAATTGCCCCCCGCCTATAGCCCGAGCGATCGAGCGAGCGTGCCGGCGACGATCCCCGGCATTTCGCAATCGCAGATGACGCCGGAGATGTACTTGTATCTGTACGAACTCCGCCGCCATGAAGACCCGAAGCAGGCCGTCCGTCGTAAGGCGGAATTGAAGACCGCCCAACGGATGCAGCGGCTCGCGGCCCAGAAGTGGTTCGGCGTCTCGAATGCCCGGCCGATGGCATCGGCCCAGCCGTTCATGGATATGTACTCGCCCCGCTGGATCGGCAACGGCTACAACGCCTTCGACTGGGCCGGCGTGAACGGCGGGGGCGTGACGGTGCTGCAGATTGACAGCAATAACGTGCGGCGCTAAGTGTGAGGGGTCGGGAGCAACGGGGGGATATTTCGCCGCGTCGCTTGCGACGCGTTCTTGCGGTTTGAATGCGGAACCGAGTACGTCGCGAGCGACGCGGCGAAATGGCTATAATCGGGAACTCCGTCGTTCAACGATCCCCTCGCATCTGTTGGTAACCATCGTGCTGCTCGGTCCTATTTTCTCGCGCGAATTGGCCGTCACGCCGCGGCGGTGGCAGCACTATGTTTATCGGGTGCTGTATCCCACGGCGATTGCGGTGCTGATGTCCACCGCCTGGTTCATCGTGGTGGGGACGCAGGAAATTCGCAACACGGGAGACATGGCCCGCTTCGGTGCCATTCTGCTGCAGGTTCTCGCGCCGTTGCAGTTGGCCGTCATGTCGTTTCTCGCGGCGCTGGCCTGCGTCAGTAGCATTGCTCAGGAGAAAGACCGCCGCACGATGGTGCTGCTGCTGCTCACGCGACTTTCGGATCATGAAGTGGTGCTGGGCAAGCTGGTCGCGAGCCTGCTGCCCGTGCTGTCGATGTTACTCGCCTCGTTGCCGGTGGTCGGGTTGATCACGCTGTTCGGCGGCGTCTCCTGGCAGCAGGTGCTCACCATTTATGCGATTGCCTTGGCTGCTGTGTTGGCGGCGGGAAGTTTAGGAACGCTGTTCGCGCTCTGGCGGGAGAAGACGTTTCAAGCCCTGACGATGACGGCCATTGGTCTGAGCCTGTGGGTCGGCTTGTGGGAAGCCGCTGCCTGGCTGGCTCCCGAAGATAGCATCGCCGGCGTCACGCTGCTCGAACTGGCCACCATTTGCAGCCCCTTCCGCGCGACCTGGTCCACGCTGCTCAGCACGGTGGCATATTCCACCAGTGTCGCTCCCAAGGAGCTGCTGTTTGTGGCGGTTGCGCTGGGCATCTCGGCGGTTCTTAATCTAGTTTCGACCATCAACCTCCGCGCTTGGAACACGGGCAGAGATGCCTTACCGCGCAATGAAAGCGCGGAACCAATCGCAGCCGATCCAGGCGAGACTAGCGAACAGCACGACGAACACGCCCGCGCGGGTCACGTCGATGCCCGCGTGCGGACCGTCAATCAAACCAGCCGCCCGGTGTGGGACAATCCGGTGCTGTGGCGGGAAATGTGTACCTGGGCCTATGGCCGCAAGGTGCTGTTCATGCGGCTGGCCTATATGCTGCTGTTCGCCGCCGCGGTCGCCGGTATTTGGACGACGGCCCGGCCCACGCCCAGTTCCCTGAACGACCGTCCCGTCATCGTGCCGGTCGCAGCGCGGACGCTCGCTCCGTTTCTAGTCGTGAGCCTGGTGATTGTGAATGCGCTCGCCGTGACGTCGATCACCAATGAACGAGACGGCGGAGCGCTCGACCTGCTGCTCGTCACCGATCTCACCCCCAAAGAGTTCTTACTAGGCAAGCTCGGCGGCGTCGCCTATGTCGCGAAGGAAATGATCGCCCTGCCACTGGTTTTGGGACTCATCACGTTCGCGATCGGCGGACTGTCGGTGATGAACCTGATCTTTCTGATGCTGGGCCTGGGCGTGATGAACGTATTTGTCATCACGCTGGGGCTACATGCGGGCTTGAACTATGCCAACTCGCGTCACGCGATCGGCGTGAGCCTGGGCAACGTCTTCTTCTTGTGCCTGGGTGTCGTCACGCTGATGCTGCTGATGATCTCGTTCAGCGGCTCGTTCCAGGTGCAATATGCCCCGTTCCTGGCCTTCATCGTCGGCGGCGGCGTGGGCATCTTCGTTTCCCTCGGCATTCGCAACCCATCCGGCGCTATCGCCCTGGCGTCGATGGTCCTGCCGCTGGCGACCTTCTTTGCTGTCACTAGCTTCCTGGTCGGCCACTGGTCGGACGTTTTTCTCGTCACCGCCGCCGCCTATGGCTTCGCCATTGCCGCGATGCTCGTCCCCGCGGTCAGCGGCTTTGATGTGGCGCTGGGCAGATCGCGTGGCGGCAATGAGGAGTGATGCCGCGCGGTCGCAAGGGAAGAAGAAATAGCAGCGAGAATAATGGGGCGGAAACGCGATAGCGGCTAAATGTTCCTCTGGCGACCTTGGAAATGACTTTCATGGCTGAATTCACGCCCACTCAGGGCCGATATTTGTCGTTTATTCACTCTTACATCGGTCGCCACGGACGTCCGCCCGCGGAAGCGGAGATCGCCGCGGCGATGTGCGTTTCGCCGCCATCGGTGAATACGATGGTGAAGATGCTGGAGAAGAAAGGGCTGATCCTGCGCCATCCAGGTCAGGCGCGGTCAATCGAGATTCTGATCCCGGAGGACGAGATTCCCGCCTGGGGGAATCGCAAGCCAGCGCCGAGGCGCATGGTTACCAGCCAGCCTCAGCCGCAGCGGGCCGCACATCCGCCGGCGACGCTATT
>JAYTUF010000096.1:0-2841 GCA_043744755.1 Anatilimnocola sp. | reverse complement strand
CGATCAGCATGTCGAATGCGACGCAAGAGTTTTCGATGTTCAAGCGGATTGCCGACGAAGATGAAGCCAAGTCGCGGCGGGTTAAGATAGTCGATTGTGCGCAAGGCGGCCAGGCGATGGCGGAATGGTCTAGCCCCGATGCGAACCCCTGGCGAACCGCGGCGAACATCCTTTCCCAGGCCAAGGTCAGTCCGCAGCAAGTGCAGGTCGCCTGGATCAAGCTGGCCAACAAAGGTCCGCGGGGAGACTTGCAAGTGCATGGCAAGCAGCTCGAAGAAGATACGCGCGCCGTCATTCAAAACGCCAAAGCCAAGTTCCCGAATCTCCGCGTGGCATATCTTTCGAGCCGGATCTATGCCGGATATGCAGCCACGGCCTTGAACCCCGAGCCGTACGCCTATGAGAGCGCGTTTGTGGTGCGCTGGCTGATTCAAGATCAGGCGAAAGGGAGCAAAGAACTGACCGCAGGAGTGCCCGCTGCGAACGCCGCTGTACTACTGTGGGGACCCTATTTGTGGGCGGACGGCACCACGCCACGGCAAACCGACAAGTTGATCTATACCCGCGAAGACCTGGCCAATGACGGCACGCATCCTTCGGAACTGGGCCGCCGCAAAGTCGCCGGTCAACTGCTGGAGTTCTTCAAGACCGATGAAGTGGCCCGCCGCTGGTTTGTTAAGTAGGGCCGACCGTTGCTCTTCGCGGTACCGGGCACTGTTGAACTAACGATCGCTGTCAGCGTCCAGCGGAGCCGCGCACGGAGACCCGGTGCGCAGCACCGGGCGTAATAAGCAGATGGCGCGCGAACCTGACATGCATCGATCAATCCACCGCTATACGATGACTTCCTTGATCACATGCCCCTTCACATCGGTCAAGCGCATGTCGCGGCCGGAGAAGCGGAAGGTGACTTGCTTGTGATCCATGCCAAGTAAGTGCAGCATGGTCGCGTGCAGGTCGTGAATCTCGCAGACATTTTCGACTGCTTTGTAGCCATAGTCATCGGTGGCGCCGTAAACGGTTCCGCCCTTCACGCCGCCGCCGGCCATCCACAGAGTAAACCCAAACGGGTTGTGATCGCGGCCATCGGAGCCTTGCGCAAACGGCGTGCGGCCGAACTCCCCGGACCAGACGACCAGGGTGCTTTCGAGCAGACCCCGCTGAGCTAGATCGGTGAGGAGGGCGGCAATCGGTTGATCTGTCGCCCGTGAATTGTCTTCGTGTCCCTTCTTGAGGTTGGAATGTTGATCCCAGCGGTCGTGACCGAGGCCGGGGCAAGTGAGTTCGATGAACCGCACTCCCTTCTCGACCAGCCGGCGCGCTAACAGGCATTGCCGGCCGAAGGTGGTCGTGGGGCCATACTTGCTGTCGAGGCCATAGAGCGATTGCGTCGCGGCGGTCTCATCTTTCAGATCCATCAATTCGGGCACGGCCGTTTGCATCCGATAAGCGAGCTCATAGTTAGCAACCGCCGACTCAAGCGCATCGGCCCGGCCGGTGCGGGCGAGCAACTGACCGTCGAGTTGCCTGAGCAGGGCCAGCTTGTTCCGCTGCAGTTTGTCGGTCGCTTCAAGGCGCTGGATGTTCGCGACCGGCGGCTGCTGCGCCGCGAAGATCGAGCCTTGATAAGTGGCGGGCAGAAAGCCGCTATTAAAGTTATCGAGGCCGCCGGGCGGGACCAGGCCGCCGTTGATCACGACAAACCCGGGCAGATCGCGGCATTCGCTCCCCATGCCGTAGCCGAACCAAGCACCCATGCTGGGCCGCCCTTGCACGCCGGTGCCGGTGTGTAGAAAGTAGTTGGCTGAGGTGTGTTCCGAAAACTCGCTGGTCATCGAGTGAATCACCGCGAGCTTGTCGGCGTGCTGGCCCACATGCGGAAACAGTTCGCTGACCGGTAGGCCACTTTGGCCATAGTTCTGAAACTTCCAGGGGCTTCCCAGCGTGGCCCCGTTGTTGTTGAACTGCGTCGGTTCCATCTTCAGCCCAAACGGTTTGCCGTTCTCCGCTGTCAGCCGCGGCTTGGGGTCGAACGTATCGACCTGGCTCGGGCCGCCATCCATATACAAATAGATGACGCTCTTGGCCTTCGCTTTGAAATGCGTGGGCCGCGGCGCGAAGGGGCCTTTATCAATTGCCGCTTCGGCCGCTTGAGTGCTTGGCAATTCACCACTGGCGAGCAGCGCCGACAGCGCGAGCGCGCCGAAGCCAGTGCCCGCTTGTTGCAGGAAGTCGCGGCGGGTGTGGCAGGTGGAGCGGATGCGTTGGCAAGGGTACATGGTGATCTCTGGTTCCCTCTCCCCGGTACTCCGGGGAGAGGGAGTAAAAAGGCAAGGCCTCATTCGTGGCGGGCTTGCCCAACAAGTTCTCGAAAGGACGGACGAAGTGATTTGTGCAAAAATCTCGCGAATGACGTGCCAAGTTTGTTGACGATGATCAGTTCAATCACGTCCGCAAAGTCCTTGTGCGTGCGACGAAGGTTCCCTTCTCCGCAGGCAATTTTTGAGTCGATCAAGCGCGCCAACGTCAATACCGGAAGGCCGTCCATCGTCTTGATAAATTTCTCTTCGGATGGATCTGGCAGCAGAACTTCGCTTCCTTTTCCCGCGCGATCACCGGCGAGCAGGAATTGAACTGGAATTCCGAGCGGGCTCGCGAATTCGACTTGAGCTTCGTTCCAAATGAAGCCGGCATCAGAGAGAACCTTCCGAATGAGTGGTGTGTCTTGTTTGCGGACGAGCAGATCGAGATCAACGGTATTGCGTTGATAGCCGTGCAGGCAGACGGCAACGCCTCCCAGCACCGCGTGCGGAATCTTGACCGCTGCCAACACATCGTGAC
>JAYTUF010000095.1:0-2842 GCA_043744755.1 Anatilimnocola sp. | reverse complement strand
GTCAGCGCTTGACGCCCAAAAGCTGGAAAAACCACTGGAACGAACACCCCCAGCCGCTAGCAGCTTGAGAGAACGGAATTAGCGTTTTCGGCACTAGTGCCTGGCGGCTGATAATCATCATTTCGTAGGATGGGCACTCTTGCCTGTCTTAGTGGTATTTAGGCGGCAGATCTTCGCGGCGATTGCGGTTGGCCTTTCGCCAACTCTGCCAATGGATTGGCGAAGCCGATTGCGTCGAAGAATCCTGGCAGATCATAAAAGGGTACTCGAACCTGCTGATCGTTGCCCAGCAAACCATCCGCCGATAAAACAATGTCGGCCCGCTTGCTGCTCGAGGCAAGTTGCCCGGTATCACCGTCGGCAAACAAGACCCGGCAATCGCAGCGCTTGGAATACCGCACGTCGCTGGCCAGCGCGAGTTCGAAGTCGCAATGCGCATTCACGTCGCGGACGATTTGGCATCCCGCGCCCGCGACCCAGCGCAGCACATCCAAACTGTCCGCCGCCCGGCCATTCAGCCGGATAGTCACTTCCGCGGGCGACCTCTGCGTCAATCCTGCCAGGGATTTGGTCAGGCGAATTTTGCGGGTTAGATAAGCATAATTCGGGCCGTCCTTATACTTCTGTGGCTTGCTGCTCGCCGGGGGATGCCAGAGATGATATGTGCGAGTCCGATGCAGGATGTAATCGACCTTGATATTCAGGGTCCGCAAGCGCTGTCCCAGATCGTCGTCCTCTTTGCCCCAGGCCTTGAATCGTTCGTCATACCCATTGATGCGTAAATAATCTTCGCGCGCGATGCCCATGTTGCCGCCGCGCAGGGTCGGTCGGCGGGAGTGACCAATAGCGCGATACCACCAGGCCTTGAGTTGCATCACCCACAGCTTGCGGCGTTCGCTATTCGGAACCCAGCGCAAATACTCGCCGCTGCGGATGCTTTCGACGGTGATCTGCAGCGAAGTTGGCTCGTCCAAGCGCACGCAATAAGTGTTCGTCACGTGGCCCGGCCGCCGGGACTTCAAATGCTGCTCGAGATAATCCGGCTCAATCAGGCAGTCGCCATCGAGAAACACGACATGCGGCGCCGACGCATTCAGCACACCCTGATTGCGAGTCCGCGAGAGTTGAAAACCCTCGTGTGGCAGCGAGATAAACTTGACGGGAAACGGCGCTCGCGCCGCAAACCGCTCGACAACTGCCGCCGTCTCGTCCGTGGAGCCATCGTCCGAAACGATGACTTCCATTTCACTTGCCACGGTCTGCAATTCAACCGCTGCGAGGACCCGCCGCAAATGCGCGGGCATTTGATAGGTCGTAACGATCAGCGAAACTGCGGGTTGGGTCATTGGGCACATCCTTGTGCATATTTGCTGCGAAACAGATCGGGACGCTAGCGTCCCGAGACCTGCCGCCAGCCTGTGTTATCTCGCCCTGAGAATTGAGTCAATGGCAATTCAGACGTAGGCCGGTAACGAGCGGTACTCCGCGCAGTTCCGGCATGAGCTGCGAGTCGCGCCGGAACTGCGGAGTACCTTGTTGCCGGCCTACTTCTGCGATTGCTTTTCTTGCGAGTGCCAATATTGCCAGGCGCGGGTGTCGTAGCCAAAGCTCACGCCGCGGGCGAGCTGCGTCAAGCCATCAAGGACGTGCTGATTTTGGACGCGATAGACGTATGTCTTGGGGCCTTCGTTCGCACGGAAATTGTTTCCGCCGGTGCCATCTGAACTGGAACTGAACGATTGGCTGTAACTGTCGCCCGCGCCGCGACCGGTGGGGCCGACGGTTTTAGTGTGCGTGGTGACGAGCGCGGCGATCAGTGGCGCGATGGCGGAGCGGTCGCCCAGGCGGCCGAGGGCGATTCCCGCGCGGTTGATCGTGATGTTGTTGCTGTTTTTGAGCGCCTTGATATACGAATCGGCGACGTGCGGCGGGTTCAGCTTCACGATCTTATCGAGGCAATAATGAAACAGCTCCTCGTCGGTGTCGGTCAGGGAAACGTTGACGAGCGCCTGCACCGCGGCCGAACCGGTCAGCTCGCCGATGACATCAACGAACATCATCTTCACACGGCGGTTGGTGTCGTCCTTGATCACGACGACGAGCGGGGCAATCGCGACGGGATCCTGGATTTTCGTCAGATTCTCGGCCGCTTCGCGAGCCTTATCGGTTTCCAGATCGCGCCGCCAGCGGCGGATTTTTTGGAGCCACTCTCTCTCAGCCAGTTCACGTTTGGCGGTCACTTCGAGCAGCTCGATCTCCTGAATCGTGCGCCACCGCCCTTTATAAAGTTCGAAGCCATCCTGGCGCTTCGCCGTGGCATGTCGAATCCATTGCCCATCCACCAGCACATAACCCAGCGCTCGCCTGGCGCCCGCATGTGATTCATCCAGTTCCAGCACCCGCGCGACGTGTACATTGCGCTCGGCCGCAAGCTGCTGAACTTTACACCACTCGGCCAGCTTCCATTGATCGGCAGCAGTATCGCGGAAGGTGGGCAGGAGTTGCTGATAGTCGCTCAGCGCCGGGCGATCTTGAGCGGTCTGCCGAACCTGCGTGAGTTGCAGCGAGATGATCACGCCGGCCGAAGTGCGGACGCGGTAATGCGTCAGCGGTTGCTCGTCGCGGTTCAGCCATTCGCCCTGCACCGTGCCGCCCGATTCGAGCGTGAGAATGTCGAGGGCGATTGCGGTCGAGCTATTTAATAACGCAAGCACGATGGTTGCCAGAAGCAACGGAGCGCGGACGCGGCATGGCAGTAACGACGGCATCCGCTTTAATATAGAAGAGATGGATTGCCCCGAGCAAGCGATTTGACGAATAGGGAGGGCGAGGCTCCTGCCGA
>JAYTUF010000094.1:0-11139 GCA_043744755.1 Anatilimnocola sp. | reverse complement strand
ACGTCACTTGGGAAGCTGACGTCACGGGCAGTGTTTGCGAACTGCTGGCGGCCGACGATCGGCTGTTTGCCGTGACGCGCGAAGGTCGGTTGTATTGCTTTGCTGAATCAGCGTCTGATTCTGAGCCAGGCGAACATCATCGCTTGGCCACTCAGCCGCCGCTGCGTAATGCGTTGGCTAAATCGACAGTGGCGGAGTTGCTCAAAGACCAGCAGGTTTCGGAAGGCTATGCACTGGCCTGGGGCGTGGGATCGGGATCGCTCTTGAAAGAACTATTGACGCAGAGTTCGTTACGAGTAGTGGTCATTGAGGCGGATGCGCGGAAGGCGGATCAATTTCGCCGCGAACTGCAATCGCAAGGAATTCCGGCAGACCGGTTGTCGGTGATTGTGGCGCAGCCTCTCGAAGTTTCGCTGCCGCCGTACTTCGCGAGCCTGATCGTTGCAGAGTCGTTGCCGACACTGGCTGAGGAGGATCGGCCAGGATTTCTGGAGAAGACTTTTCAAGCGCTGCGGCCCTTTGGCGGTGTCGCGTGCCTGTCGATGTCCGATGCTGAACAAGCCGCCTGCGAGAGTGTCGTCAAGCAAGCGCAGTTCGCCGGCGCTGAGGTCACCACCGACGACCCTTGGCTGATGATTTCGCGCGAGGGAGCGCTGCCGGAGAGCGCTAATTGGACACACGAACATGCGGATGCGGCGAACTCGCGTGTTTCCAAGGACAAGCGGGTCAAAGCGCCGCTGGGGCTGCTCTGGTTCGGCGGCTCGACGAACGACGGCATCCTGCCGCGGCATGGCCACGGTCCGCAGCCTCAAGTCGTCGATGGGCGGCTGTTTATCGAAGGCGTGGACCTGCTTCGCGCGATGGACATTTACACGGGCCGCGTGCTCTGGAACGCCCCGCTGCCCGGAGTCGGCGCCCTCTACGACAACACCGCGCATCAGCCCGGCGCGAATGCCAGTGGCACGAATTACATCGCCACCCCCAATGGCATCTATGTCGCCTACCGCGATGCTTGCCTGCAAATTGATCCTGTCACCGGCAAGACCACCCGCAAGTTTCAATTGCCCGCAGTGCCCGGAAAGAAGCCGCCGCTGTGGGGTTATCTCAATGTGTACGAAGACTTTCTCATCGGTGGCGCTGAACCCGTTTTTGATCCCACGCTGGTAAAGAAAGGCGATCCGAAACAATCCGATGACGAAAAGAAGATTGATTTTAAGATCGACATTTTCACCAAAAGCGCTAAGGACAACGACAACTACTCCGCCAGTAACCGCCTGGTGGTGATGAACCGCCTGACCGGGAAAGTTCTCTGGACCGCACAGGCCCGCAGCGGATTTCGGCACAATGGCATTTGCATCGGCGGCGGCCGGTTGTATTGCATCGATCGATTGTCAGGTCCACAACTTTCCAAACTGAAACGTCGCGGCGAACTGCCGCCACATCCGCCGCGATTGGTGGTTCTCGACCTGAAGACGGGCGCGGAACTATGGAGCACGGAAGACGATATCTTCGGCACCTGGCTTAGCTATTCCACTGAGCGCGACGTCCTTGTGGAAGCCGGCCGCACGGCGAGCGATACGCTCAGCGATGAGCCCAAGGGCATGCGGGTCTATCGCGCGCAAAGTGGCAAGCTGCTCTGGACGAACAAAGCCTACAGCGGCCCCGCGATGATCCATCACGATAAGATTCTGCTGGCCGGCAAAGCCTGCAACTTGCTCACCGGCGTCATGCAGATGCGCGTGCATCCGCTCAGCGGCGAATTGGTCGAGTGGACCTGGTCGCGCAACTACGGCTGCAACACGCCGATGGCTTCCGAGAATCTGCTGACGTTTCGCTCGGGAGCGGCGGGCTACTTGGATTTGTGCAGCGATGGCGGCACGGGGAATTTCGGCGGGTTTCGCAGCAGTTGCACCAACAACCTCGTCGTGGCCGGCGGCATTCTGACTGCTCCCGATTATACGCGCACCTGCACCTGCAGTTATCAGAACCAATCTTCGATTGCTCTGGTGCCCGTCAGCGATGCGGAAACCTGGACTTCCTTCGGATCGCAAACTCCCAAGCAAACGATTCGCCGCGTCGGCATCAACCTGGGCGCTCCCGGTGATCGCAAAGCCGACGACGGCAAGCTTTGGCTGGAATATCCCAGCGTCGGCGGCTCTTCGCCGGCGCTCGATATCACCGTTACTCCCGCGAAGCCCGCTTGGTATCGGCGGCACAGTTCGCAGATCACGGGGGACGGTCTGAGCTGGGTCGCTGCTTCCGGCGCGGAGGGATTGACTTCGATCAAGATCAAGCTCGGCACTTCCGGCGTGAGTCCTCTGGCCTACACGCTACGCCTGCATTTTGCGGAGCTCGCCGACGTGCAACCCGGCGAGCGGGTCTTCAGTGTGAATGTGCAAGGCAAACCAAAATTGATTGATCTCGATGTGGTGCAGGAGGCTGGCGGCAGGAACCGAGCACTCGTGAAGGAAATCAAAGGAGTGACGGTGGGCGACTTTCTGCTGATCGAATTGACTCCGCAGGCTGCGTCCAAGCACCCGACCATGCTCAGTGGCATCGAACTCGACGTGGAAGATTAATGCAATGAAGATTAATGCGATGTTCACAATCCTCGCCTCACTCGCGCGCCCCCGCCGAATCGCGACATTTGCGCTGCCACTGCTCGGTCTGGCTTTGATCGTCGCTTTGGCGCAGGCCTGCAATGTGCCCGTGTTTCGCTTCGCGCTGGAGCGTTGGCGGGCCGACGCCTACCGCCTGACCATTTTTCACGAGGGACCGCTCACGGTCGCCGACAAGGAAGTTCTCACACAGTTGGAAGAGCAGCAAGAGAAATCTCGCGCCAACGTGGAGGTTCGGACTCTCGACGTCGCTGAAATCGAGGAGGTCGATCGCGATTTGCTCAAGTTAATACCGGATGCGACTTTTCCTTTGCTGACCATCCAGTATCCGGCGGCCTTGCAAGTGAATGTGCCGATCTGGTCGCGGCCACTCAGTGCAACGGCGACCACGCAACTGCTCGACTCTCCCGTGCGCAAGGAATTGCTGAACCGCCTGGTCGAGGGCGAAACCGCCGTCTGGCTGCTGCTCGAATGCGGCGACGCCAGGCAGGACGACGCGGCGGCGGAGCTCCTCACGAAGCAGCTTGGCAAGCTGGCGAAGGAACTGAAACTACCGGAACTGACCGATCTTCCCGACGACAATCTGGTTGCCAAAACACCGCTCAAGCTGTCGTTCTCGACGATGCGCGTGCCGCGCGGCGAAGCCGAAGCGCCACTCGTCCAAATGCTGCTGCACAGTGAGTCTGATCTGCCCGAGCGCACCGATCCGATGATCTTCCCCGTCTTTGGCCGCGGCCGCGCTTTGCTGCCGCTGATCGGCGCCGGCATCACGGCGGACAACATCCAGAACTCGGCGGCGTTTCTCGTCGGCGCCTGTTCTTGCGAAGTGAAGGATTTGAACCCTGGCTTCGATTTGCTGCTCTCCGCCGATTGGGATGAATTGCTGTCGATCGATGGCAAACCCCTACCGATTGTGAAGACCCGCAACCTGCCGACAGGCGAGCCGGAACTGGTGGCGATTCCGCAGGGGAGTGTGGCGTTAACGACGAAGCCGACGACCACAGCGACCTCGGGTACAAGCACCACCGCTCCGCCGTCACAGAGCAACAGCGCGGTCTATACGATCCTGGCGATTACTGGCGCGGTTGTCGTGTTCATTGTGCTGGCGAATCTCAACAAGGCAAAGTCGGCCACATAACTTTCTGCCTGGCGACGTAGCACGAACCCCCTGGTTCGTGCGAATCGATGCCCGTCATCAATTCAGCCGGCCGAATCTTGCTCTCGTTTTCGTCCATTCGGTGCGTGCTTTCGCATGAATTCAATTGTCGAAGCGGGCCACGGTTCGGGCTCGGGATCCGGAATACCCATTTGCCGGCGTGCGACCAGAATGTCCATCGTCGCCGCGCACACGGCCTCCAACATCCGGGCTCGCTCGACGAGCGAGAGGCTTTGAAGTTGGACCTAGTCGGCAAGAACGTGCTCGGGCAATTCTCCGGGGATTTTGCTGGGCAGGGTTTTTTTGGACGGATCGGACATCGACGCGTTCTCTCGGGGTTCTCCATTCAATTCTACGTCCTGCCACCGAACAGGGCGATACCGAGTCTTTCGTCAGGCGATTCCCAAGGTCGCCAAACTAAGCTCAACGAAACAGTTCACCACAAACGGGACAATCAACTCGCCTCGCGATCGGCACTTTTTGAAAGCTCATGTCGCGGAGATCAAACAGCAACAGCCGGCCGGCAAGTGGTTCGCCCAAGTTCGCAATGACCTTGATAGCTTCCATGCCGGCCATCGAACCAACCGTCGATGACACCGCGCTGAATACGGGAAATTCCCGCTTCCAGTTGACCGGCGGTTCCGGATAAATGCAAGCTAGACAAGGAGTCAGCCCGGGCACGATCGTGGTCAGGCGGCCTTCCAATTCATACATGGCGCAGTCCACCACAGGTTTCCGCTGCCGGACTGCTTCGCGATTCATGAGCAGCCGCTCGGCGAATACAGGCGCGGCGCTCACGATCAGGTCGCAGCGGCTGACAAGGTCGGCTGCATTGGCTTCGCTGATGTTCGCGGCGACGGTTTCAATCTCGACGTGTGGATTCAGTTCTCGCAGCCGCTCGCTGGCCAGATTCACGCGCGGCTGGCCGATTCCCGCCGTAGTCATGAGCAGTTGTCGGTTAAGATCGTTCAGCCGCAACTCGCCGCCGTGGGCGAGGATTAGCCGCCCGATGCCCGCCGCGGCCAGTTGCAACGCGGCCGTGCCCCCGACGCCGCCGATGCGGGAAACGAGGACCGTCGCGCCCTTCAGCCGCCGCTGTCCTTGTTCGCCGAAATCAGGCACCCAGAGTTGCCATTCATAGCGGCTGCGTTCAGCGGGTGTGAGGTGGGGCAAATCAGTCATCGCATCCATCCTCAACCGCCCGCGATCGGAGGGAGCAACAGGACCACGTCACCTTCCTGCAGTTGTACCGACGCCGCATCGCCGGCTGAAACCGCAGCCTCATTCACAACCACCAGCAGGCAAGCGTTGGCCTGGCCCGCCCCACTGAGCAAATGCGGCCGTCCCGCCGGGTGGCGGCTGGCCAGGTGCGCCAGCAATTCCGACAGGCGGCTGGCCTCCGGAAGTTCGACCACTTCGGCAGCTCGCTGGACGACTTGCCGAAGCTGCGCGGTGTATTTAACGTGGACTTTCATGTCGTCATCACGTCCAACTCTTTTAAGGGACGTTCCTTCAGTTGGCCATGAGAGAGCAGGAAGTATTTATCCGCAACCTGCCTGGCCTCGGCCCGGCTATGAGTGATATGTACCGTGGTGAGTTTGATTTGGGAGTGAATCGATCGCAACAGCGCACAGATTCGATCGCGGGTCGTTTCATCGAGCGCGTTAAGGGGTTCATCCATAAGCAGGACTTGCGGCTCGAACGAAATGGCCCGGCCGATCGCCACGCGTTGGGCCTCGCCGCCGCTTAAGTGCCGTACGCCGCGTTCGAGCAGCCCTTCAATGCCCAGGACGTGAGCCAAGTGCGCAACTCGTTCCCGAATGGCGGCCGGCGACCAGCGCCGTAGTTTCAAGGCAAACTCCAGATGGCCTCGCACCGAAATCGTGGGAAACAGCGCCAGATCCTGCGGCACATAACCAATGCCGCGATCGGCGGGCTTCCAGAGAGTCACGTCGCTTCCCGCGAGCCGCACGCAACCACTGGCGACGGGTTTCAACCCGCAGATGACCTCGAGCAACGAGGTCTTCCCCTGGCCGGTCCCTCCCATCAGCACCGCATAGGTTCCCCGCGGAATATACAAGTCAATCTTGTCCAGCGTAAAAGCGCCGGCTCGGATCGCGAGGTTTTGCAGTTCGATCATCGGCGCACCTTCGTGCCCAACAGGCGAACAAAGCCGAGCACCAGCACGGAGGCCAGCACCATCAGCAGCGAGACAGCCACCGCGGCTTCGAGTTGTCCCACGCTCAGTTCGAGAAACACCGTGGTCGAGAGGACTTCCGTCCGCATCCGCGTCGCGCCGGCGAAAACGAGAATCGGACCGAACTCACCCAGCGAACGAGCCCAGGCAATCGTGAGCGCGGCAATCAATCCGCGCCAGGCCTGCGGCATGGTGACCTGAAAAAAGGCCTGGCTGCGGCGACAACCCAGCGTGAGCGCGACTTGCTCCGCGCGGGTATCGATCTGGTCGAAGGTGATGCGCATCGTTTGCACAGCGAAGGCACAGGCCACGGCAAACTGCGCGAGGACGACGGCCGGCTCGGCATACGTGATGCGCAGGCCCAGCAGGCGTTGCATCTGCCGTTCCAGATTAGTGCCGCCCACCGGCAGATGAAACAAGATCAACAGGCTGAGACCGATCACCAACGGCGGCAACACAATGGGAATATCAATGATCGTGTCGATCAGCCAGCGGCCCCGAAACGTGAAGCGAGAGAGCAGATAGCCCAGGGGCGTCGCCACCCACACGGATAGCAGCGCCGAAATGGAACAACTCACCAGCGTCAGCCAAATGGCGTGCTGAATCTCGCGCTTCGAGAGCGCGGCGACAAAGTGCCGCGGCGACGTATAAGCCAAATCGGCGGCCAACAGGGCCACGATCAGCAGCACATAGCTGCCGCCCAGAATCCCGAGCACGGTGAAGAACGGCCAATCGGCACCGGCTCGGTGGGGCTCGGCGGCCTTGGCTGGCTTCTCACTCATCCTTGACCGCCTGCTCACTGGCCGCCTGATCATCGGCCCAGCGAAATCCTTCTTGCTTGAATCGATCCTGGGAAGCCTGCGCCTTGATCGCTTGCAACAACCTCTGGGCAAGTTGCACGTGCGGAGTCTCTTTCGCAATGCCAAAGGGCTGGTTCGCAACCGAACACTCAATGCCTTGAATGCGGATCGCGTCCAGTTGGTCCACGGAGCCAGCCGCATTGCTCAGATAGGCGACGGCCGCATCGAGAGAACCCGAACGCATTTGATTAACGAGCATATCGCCGGTCGGCGTCTGCACGACGACGTTCTTCATCACCGACTCGCGGACGCCCCCTTCATCGAACGTCCGCTGCGTCAGCCAGCCCATTGCGCATTGCTTTTCGTGACCGATGCCGACTCGCAGACCCTCTTTCGATAAGTCCTTCAAATTCCGAATGCCGGCGGGGTTTCCTTTTTTGACCAGGATGACCAGTTCATTCTGGGAGATCGTTTCCGAGACCGGGAAAATGTCCTTCACTTGCTTCATGAATTCGACGTCACAGGCAAAGTACGCATCGGGGACCTGCCCCGCCTTCATCTGGGCCACGAGAATTCCGCAGCCGTTATAAACCCGCGTGACCCGCACGCCTTCGCGCTCTTCGAACTCGGTAATGGTCTGCTCAATGGCCGGCCGCAGCATCGAACCCGAATAGAGCGTCAGTTCGGGAACCTCCGCCCAAGGCTCGCCCTTGACTGGCTGAAAGCCCCGCTCGCGATAATGCTTCAGCCCTTTGTCGCTGGCGGCCGCGTAGCGGGCGAAGTGCCGCGCTTGCCGAGGCTGCGCACTGGCCTTGAGTACCGCAATCGCCACCTTGGCTTGGACCGGCGCGAGTTCCGGCAAGCGAACGGCTTCGAGCGTGTCGTAATCATACAGCACCGCGTCGTAGACTATGCCCGCATCGACGGATCCGATTTTCACATCGTTGGCCACTTCGGTCACAGTCGTTTTGTAGACCGTCGTCCGCTCGTGCAATGGATCCCACAGACCGCGCTCGGCGAGCGACGCTTTCACGAGTTTGCCAATCGCCGCCGCTTCCGGATCGGCTTGGGCAATCCGGACCGCGGGCTTGAGCAGATCGTCCCAGGTCTTGATCTGCAGCGGATTTCCCTTAGCGACCGCCAGCACGGCATTCATTCTGGCCAGCGGATATTCATCGGCAATGAGCAACCGTTCGCGCGCGATGATCAGATAGCTTTCGTCGGCAGGCAAGTACAAGTCGCCGGTTCCGGTCACGGCCAGAGAAGCCAGCAAGGTCTGCGATGGGCCGTACTGAATCTCCAGCGGCACCTGAAACTCGCGTTCGTAGTCGCGGCGAATCGCCTCGATCACGCTCTTGTTGCTCGCCGCAACATAAATGAGCAACGGCTGAGCTTTCTTCCTGGCCGCCGGCTGACCACCAGCCGGCGTCACGGTCGGCTTGTTCCAAAGGAGCGTCACCACCAGCAAGACGAGCGCCACGAGCGAAGCCACAATCGCCAGCAGGGTGCGGTCCACGGCTCCGCAACGGACTTTCGAAACACGCGAATGGGTTGCCAAAAAATTGTTCATAGGGATGAACCCTCAATTCAGGAAACAGCTGCTGGGCGCTAGCCCACGGTTCCACGGCGAGAACCGGACGCTAGCGCGTGCCGGCTGATTTCGCCAATGGGCTAGTATGGTCGAAGGAAGACGCCAAGGGTACTCGCGGACAGGAGCGGAATCAGGAAACGGGCCAGGCAGCAACCTACCAGTTGGCGACTCGCAGTTGATCACCGTTTTGATAACAGTTATCGCAGTGAATTGAACCGGCGAGCGTCGCCGCAAGCGGGCGAGTACAGTCGATATGCATCGTGGGCCGAGGACGCCGCATTCGATCCGCAGGTCGTTCTCGTCGCCCCTTGCGGCTTCGACTTGCCGCGGACCTTGAGCGAGGCGAAACAACTGCCGCGCGGGCCCGGCTGGCAGAACTTGAGCGCCGCGCGAAACGACAAGGTCTTCGCCATGGATGGCAACGCCTTGCTCAACCGTAGCGGTCCGCGGCTGATTGAATCGCTGGAACTGCTCGCGCAATTGATTCAGCCGAGGCTAATCGGCGATTCAAACCTGCAGCAGTATTGGCAACGGAATTTGTAGCATGAGTCACAAAACAACGAGTTGAAAAACTCGTGTTGTTTTTCACCGCGAGGATGCCTAACGCTCGGGTTTCCGGCGTGGGGACGGTGAAAAACGGCAGCCGTTGATCACCGTTTACGAGGGAAAAAAGGTTGAGAGTTTACGGCTTGATGACCACTTCCGATTGCAGGCTTAGAATGCCATACAAGTCTTGGGCATCCAGCGGGCTAAAGCTGAGGCAGCCCAGCGCGGGACCGGCACCGGTGGTCACGGCGCTGCCGTGCAGCGAGGCCTCTTTGCCCAGGTCCATCCACCAGCCGCCGTAGGGATTGGCGGGATCGTTGGCGGCCAGTTGTTGCCGACCGTCGCGGCTGAAGTAGGTTCGGTCGCGCCGCTTGTCCTGCACGCGATACGTGCCCGGCTGCGGCCGTTCATCGCCGACGGTAAACGAAAAGCGGCCCGCATAGAGTGGACCGACAAACAGCGTCAATTCGCCCGCCCCGAGACTCAACTCCGCGCGGAACGGACCGGGAATCACTTTCAGTTCCGTGCCGACGAGCAGCACCACGGGATCGCTAATCTGCTGCGCATTGACATTCAGCAGCAACTGCGCTTCGACTTTGCAAACCTTGGCCACGTCATACAGCGTCTGCCCTTTGCTCGTGACTCTGAACGGTTCGTGCAGGTGGTGCTCAGGTCCATAGATCACTTTGCCGGCCAAGGCATCGAGCCAGGTGAAGACCGCGCGGCGATCTTCAGGTGTCAGATTTGGGTTGCTGGCGAAGGGGGACAGGACGGCGAGTGCATTGCGTGGCTTGCCATCTTGCACATGCCGCTCAACCGCTCGCCAGGCTTCCTTCAACTTGTAGGCTTCCAGCGCGGGATTAGCAGCAGCATTAGGAGCTGACTCTCTGACTGGCGGCGGGGCTTCCGCCGCGGGTGTTTCGCCCGGCGGTGCATAGGCCGGTCCACTGGGTGCCGGTTGATCGATGGCGAGATCGGGCGCTGCATTAGGCAGAGGAACATTGTCATAAACGACAGGCGCGATGATCTGCGGCTGGGGCATCAGCGGCGGCAGACCGACGGGAGACGTTCCCGATTGCGGGAGCGCGGGCGCTTCGCTGGCGGGACCGAAGTCGATGGACGGAGGCTGCATCTCAGCCAATTGCTGCGATGTCCTATCTCCGGCCGTCGGCGGCGGTGAGTTCAGCGTGATATAGACCCCGTACAGCACTCCGGCCAGCACGAGGATAACGCAAGTAGATTTGAGCGAGTTCACATTCGTCCTCCCTGACGACGCCACGCTGCCAGCAGCACTGCTGCCCGCTAGCTTCTCCGCGCGCCATCATGGCGCAAGAGAAGACCTTAGCCAGCCTGACTCACCGGGAGCACGATAGCCGGTCGCTGAATTTGGTCCTAGACCAACTGCCGAAAAATTTCAGCAATCTTGATTGCCCTGGTTGCGAGGCGCGCGGGCTGCGTAAAATGAAGGGCTTGAGCAAGGAACCGCGGAAGTTATGGGTGGTTACAAATCTCTGAAGCGCGTGCTGGGCGAAACGCACCTCGGGCGGAAGCTGCGCTGGTTGTTTGGCGTGAGTCTGCTCTGCCTGGTGTTCATTGCCTTCTCGCTGGTCGGCTGGATCGGCGAAGACCTGGTGATGCGGAACATTCACCGCAACGGGCGGGAGTGGGTTCGCTATCACATCTTCGATACGCACTGGGAAGCTTGGGAAACCAACGTCAAGAACAAACCGTTTCGCAATGAGTTCAGCCGGCAACTGCTGCCCGAAAGCTACGAAGCCCGCGTCATCTCCGTCAATCGCGAGTGGGTTGAGTCATTGGATAAGTTCAACGTCCGGGCGAGCGCTGAAAATCCGAACGCCAAGCAGCGAATCTGGGCGCCGGAAAATGCGGAGGAAGAAAAGATCCTGCGGAAGTTGAAACTCGACTTCGAGAAGGCGGTTGCCAGCCAACCCCCGGCGGCAACGGACGCTGCGGCTAAAAATCCAAACGATCCCGATTCCAAACAGGCGGAGCGGACCCGGGTGCTGGAGCAATTCGAGTCTGTGTTCGCCAGCCGCGTCGATTATAACCGTGATAAATACTATTACTATCAGCCGGTCCACTGGGATCGGAGTTTGTGTTATTCCTGTCATGTCGATAGCTACGGCAACACCAAAGGTTCGATCGCAGCCAGCGATTTTGAAGCGATCGCGGGGAGCGAACTGCCCTACCTGGTGACGCGCGTCGATCTC